>JAAYUW010000142.1 GCA_012517545.1 Exilispira sp. | reverse complement strand
TATCTATACCATCCAGAAGTAACATTTAAAACCCTCCACACCTATTTATTAGATTGAACCTCGAAACCCTTTTTAAGTATTCAAATAATTAAAATGCAAGAAGGTGAAATAAGTCAAAATTTGACCTTAAACTATAGACCTTTATCCATGGTTTAAAATATTCTCCGGACTTTTGACTTTAAACTTTAGATCTTTACCTGTAGTTTTGTTTTATCTTTTCGGCCAGGTTTTCAGCACAAATGCCAAATCTTTTTTTCAAGTAGTCGACTGTTCCTACCTCGCCAAACATATCCTCAACTCCGACTCTGACAACTTTGATAGGGTACTCGTAGCTTAAAACTTCGGTAACAGCACTTCCGAGACCATTTATTATCTGATGATTTTCGAATGTCACTATCAGCTTTGATTTTTTAGCGAATTTCACCAGAAGCTGTTTATCTATAGGTTTGATTGTGTGCATATCGATAATCGTAGGCGTTATGCCTTCTTTTTCAAGGGATTGTGCAGCCTTGAGAGCCTCATTGACGCAGATCGCACCACATGTCACTATCGTAACATCTTTCCCTTCTTTTAATACCACTCCTTTGCCAAGCTCAAAATCTTGATTTTCATTGTATATAACAGGGGTTGATTTCCTATGAAGTCTCATATATGTACAACCTTTGTGGTTTATGCTCTGTAAAAGTAATTTTTTAAGAGAAACCGTATCACAAGGCTCAAAAACTATAAGATCAGGTATTACTCTCATAAGGGCAATATCTTCAAAAGGCATATGCGTTCCGCCGTTGAATGCTGCTGTGACTCCGGGGTCGCTGCCAACAAGCTTAACATTTAACTTTGCATAATTACAGGATATGAAAAACTGGTCATATGCTCTTCTTGAAGCAAAGCAAGCAAATGTGGATGCAATAGGGATCTTACCGGTAACGCTGAGTCCTGCAGATATGCCCACCATATTTGCTTCAGCGACCCCGACATCAAACAATCTATCGGGAAATTGCTTTTTAAAACTTAAAGTTCCACTTGATTTTGCAAGATCAGCTTCAAGAAGAACTATATTTTTATCTTTAGATGCAAGTTCGATTAGCGTTTCTGCAAAAACTGCTCTCATCTCTTTATCAGACATTTGTCCTCCATTCTATTTTAAATAATTATTGAATTACATTAATATTGAATATGATCTAAAAAAATCATTGTATGCGTTCAAGGTCTTCAATAGCTTTTTCTGCGACTTTGATATCGAATGTCATGTTGTGACTATCAACTTTTCCCTCACCAGGTGAAAAACCTTTGCCCTTGATTGTATCAAGGATAATCATAGATGGACGGCATTTTTCGTTTAAGGCTCTTTCTATAGCAAAATCAAGCGATTGAAAGCAATGTCCATTTATCCTCTGGACATACCACCCAAAGGAAAGCCATTTTGAGGTAATATCTTCGATGTTCATTATCTCATGAAGGTAACCATCTATCTGCATCTTGTTATAGTCGGTGAATACTATGAGATTTGAGAGTTTAAATTGAGCTGCAGCCATAGCAGCTTCCCATATTTGTCCCTCATTGCTCTCGCCGTCACCTATTATGCAGTAAACTCTATTGTTAATATTTGAAAGGCGGGAACCTAAAGCCATACCAACAGCAGCAGAGAGCCCCTGACCAAGCGAACCTGCTGTCATATCTACACCAGGAGTTTTGTTTCTATCAACATGACTTGGAAGTCTTGTTCCACCCTGGTTTAAAGTTTTGAGCCAATCTTCGGGAAAGAAACCCTTTGATGCAAGAGTAGCATACAGAGCTGGACCTGAGTGACCTTTTGATAAAACAAAAAGGTCTCTATCTTCTTTCAGGGGATTTTCTGGATCAATATTAAGGTATTTATAATAAAGGATAGTGAGTACTTCCACTATCGACATGCTGCCACCAATATGACCGACTCCAAGATAACCTATCATCTCTATCACTTTTTTTCTTATATCTTTTGCCACTAGCTTCAGTTCATTTTCTCTTGCAAGCTCCATAAAAACTCCTTTCAAGATTAAGAAATTATAATCAATAAAACATATAATATTCTTATGTTTTTTCAATGTTTTTATTAAGACCATGATAGTACAGGTAAAAAAATAAATTGCAAATCATAAAAGACATCGAATTAAATTAATTGATTTTTTTAATATAATGTGCAAAATAGGTATGTTAATAAATAATTTTGTTATTGACACATATATTGACTCTTTAGTATTAACTTTTGGAGGGAATTATGCCTAAGAAAATGAAGTCGATGGATGGAAATAATGCTGCTGCTTATGTATCATATGCATTTACCGAAGTAGCTGCAATATATCCTATTACTCCATCATCAACCATGGCAGAGTATGTTGATGAGTGGGCTTCAAAAGGTGAAAAGAACGCATTTGGTCAAGTTGTTAAAGTTGTCGAAATGCAGTCAGAGGCTGGTGCAGCTGGTGCTGTTCACGGCAGTCTTCAAGGTGGTGCTTTAACCACGACTTATACAGCTTCCCAGGGACTTTTGCTAATGATTCCAAATATGTATAAAATCTCAGGTGAACTTTTACCGGGAGTATTTCATGTTTCAGCTAGAACTCTTGCTACTCATGCCCTTTCTATCTTTGGGGATCACTCAGATGTTATGGCTTGCAGACAGACAGGATTCGCTCTTCTTGCTACTGGTTCAGTTCAGGAAATTCTTGATATAGCACCAGTTGCTCACCTTAGTGCTATTAGATCAAGGATCCCTTTTCTTCATTTTTTTGATGGTTTTAGAACTTCTCACGAGATTCAAAAAGTTGAGGTCTGGGATTATAAAGATATTCTTCCTCTTATAGATATGAAATCTCTTTCAGATTTTAGAAAGAGAGCATTAACTCCTGATGCTCCAGTTACAAGGGGAACTGCTCAAAATCCTGATATTTTCTTTCAGGCAAGAGAAGCTTGTAACCCTTATTACGATAGGGTAGCCGATATTGTTGAAGAAGAAATGCAGAAGATGAAGGCTATTACCGGTAGAGAATATCATCCTTTTACCTACTATGGGCATCCAGAAGCAGAAAATATAATAATAGCGATGGGTTCAGTTACAGATCTTTTAAAGCCTACAATAGATTATCTTATAAAAAAAGGTAAGAAAGTTGGAGTTATAAATGTTCACCTTTATAGACCTTTCAGTGAAAAGTACTTTTTCAGGGTTTTCCCAAAAAGTGTAAAGAGGATAGCAGTTCTCGATAGAACAAAAGAACCTGGCAATATTGGTGAACCATTATATACAGATGTTAGAAGTCTTTTCTATGGAAAAAAGGATGCTCCTCTTATTGTTGGTGGTAGATATGGTCTTTCTTCAAAAGATACAAAACCAGAAGATCTTATCTCTGTGTATGAAAATCTTGAGAGGAATGAGCCAAAAGATCATTTTACAATCTCTATTACCGATGATGTTACTTTTCACTCTCTCCCTCCATCTGCACCTGTTGATGTTACTCCAGAAGGAACTTACGAAGCAGTATTTTACGGTATAGGTTCAGATGGTACTGTTGGTGCAAACAAAAATTCAATTAAAATAATAGGTGATACAACAGATCTATATTCTCAAGCTTACTTTGCCTACGATTCAAAGAAATCTGGTGGTGTGACGATATCTCACTTAAGGTTTGGTAAAAACCCCATACATCTTCCAAGTTATGTTTCAAACCCAAATTTTGTTGCATGCCATGTACCAGCTTATCTCGATAAGTATGATATTCTAAAGGGAATAAAGAAAAATGGGACTTTTCTTTTAAATAGTATATGGGATAAAGATGAAGTTCTTAATCATATTCCATCATCTATGAAAAGGATAATGGCTCAGCAACAGGTTAAATTTTACATTATCGATGCAACTGAAATGGCAAAACAAGTTGGTCTTCCAGGTCGAACAAATTCTATAATGCAGTCAGCTTTCTTTAAAGTTACAAATATTATTCCTTATGAAAAAGCTGTTGAAGCCATGAAGCATGCAGTTGAGAAAACTTATGGTAAAAAAGGTGAAGATATTGTAAAGAAGAATTATAATGCTATAGATAAGGGAAGTGAAGTTATCGAGATCCCGGTCAATCCAGAGTGGAAGAATTTACCAGATGAAAAAAAGGAAGGGGAAAATTATCCAGAATTTATTGAAAAGGTCATGATCCCTATAAATAGTCTTAGGGGTGATGATTTGCCCGTTTCAGCTTTTACTTCAAGAGAAGATGGTACATTCCCTGCTGGAACGACTCAGTACGAAAAAAGAGGGATAGCTGTTGATGTTCCCGAGTGGAACCCTGAGTTCTGTATTCAGTGTAATCTATGCTCATTCGTTT
>JAAYUW010000141.1 GCA_012517545.1 Exilispira sp. | reverse complement strand
CCTTATTTTTCAATACCGAAGATAAACAAGTTTGAAGGATTTGTAGATAGGCAGCTTTATACCTATGGGATAAATGGAGAATTTGGTATTGGTATAAGATTATCTGAAGTTACTTCTTTAGGTTTTACAATATCCAGCGGCTTATCTGGTTATCTTATGCCAACAATTGAAGTTTATTTTAGTTTTAGAAAGAAATAATAAAGTCTAAAGTCAAAAGTCTAAGAAAAAGGAGGTTTTTATGTATCATAGCGGTTTTGGTTAAAGAGTCTGTTACTATTTAGCATTTGTGATTTTAAGTTTTTAGTTAAAAGCTAAATTCATTTGACAAAAGAAAACAAAGAATTAAAAGAAAGGAGAATTTAAAATGAAAAGATCTATTATTTTTTTAATGGCTTTAATCGTATTATGTTCTATGCCAGTACTTGCTAAACCTATACCTGTATTCGATATTATACAAATTTCTTTAAATATGGATGAACAATTTTTAGGTTTAAACCAAGGTAGTGATGGAGATCTTACCAATTTAGAACAGGTGAGTGATGAGCAGTTGGCTAATGTGGAAGGTGACCGGGTTGTATTTGAAGATGCAGTACCTACTCTAGGGGGCACTACTCATCCAGACAGTTGGGATCCAGAATGGCATGATATTATAGTAGTTTATGGTTCAAATGGTTACGCAATAATAGATTGGAATGGCTGGGTTGTTACAGATATCAATCATGATGGAAATATTACAGCTGAGGATCTAACTATTATACTGGTTGAAAACGATATAGATTTTATTAGTGCTGCATGTTATTCAGCTGCTGCTTTTCATATGTTAGATTATCAAGATTTATTAGATCAGCAAGCTTATATAATGGCATCTAAATGATAAAAAATGATATAATAGAGGGCAGACAAGGCCCTCTATTAATTCTATATGCCTAATAAATATTTTATATAAAAATGCATGGAGACTGCAATATGAAAAAGTTTAAATTATCTTTGTTAGTATTATTGCTTCTAATTTTAGCCGTTTTTCTCTCCTTTGATCAGTCAAAATTTAATATCTCCAATGCTTCTTTTATAAATATGAATTTTAAGTTAAATGAAAACGAAAATATAGAATTCAATTACATTGAATATCAGGTTATGCTAAGACTTCTTTTTCAAGATAAAGATATTTATCCATCTGAAGTTAAAAATGAATATTTAAAAATTATAGAGGATAATAAAGAATTCCTTGATAATGAATACAATCAATTTTTACAATTTTTTACTACTTTTTTGAAGAACAATAAAAAATATAAATATACAGAAGAAAAACTTAACGATAAACAATACATTAAAGCAAGACTATATACAATAATATCAAATTTCTATAGTGGTGATTTACCTATATATTATTTGCAAATACTTGATAAACCAGAAGATAAGAATGAACTTAAAACATATGATATTTTAATTAATTCAGGTAAAAGCCTATTTGGAGATATTCAAAATTATCTATTTAATATTTTAAAAAGAATGAAACAAAGAAAGGATTTTCAGTCTTTTTTTGATTTTTTCACAAATGCTGTAAATCTAAAGTTAAATGACTTGAATTTGCCTGATAAGGCTCAGTACTTTTTAGATGCTCTCAATCTTACACTTACAAAAGATTTTAATTTCTATATTTTGCTTAGAAATCATATTGTTAGATATAGACATGAAAAAGCAAGCATGGAACAAATATTTGGCTATGTTGATATTAGTGATGAAGTTAAACTTAAGAATATTGTGGCTTTAGCAAAGATTGAGGGATCACTTTTCAAAAGCTCATCTATTAAATTTTATCCTATAATTGTCATGACATATAATTTTTTTGAAGATGATGATTGTTTTATTTTAACATACTTTCATGAAATGACCCACTTATTTCAAAGTCAATATTCAACTGGATATTACCCGGGTTACTTATTTCCCGATGATTTATCTAATAACTCAAAGATTTTGAAATATTTTTCAATATTTGATAAAGAACTGGCTTTACAGGAGTTTGATGCTGAATTGACCTCTTTATATGTATATACAAGCATGAATAAAAATATCTATTTTGAAAAAATAGATGATCCAGTATTTATAGATATGTTACTCTTTTATAAGCATCTGCTTTTTGAGTATCTTGAATATTGTTCAAAGAATGATATAGATAAGCCATTTAATATACAAAATAGTAAAGATATAAACACTTATAAGT
>JAAYUW010000140.1 GCA_012517545.1 Exilispira sp. | reverse complement strand
ATTAAGCAGAAAAAATAAGATATATAAAAAAATAATAAAACAAAATAAGCTACAAATTGACGCCTTTAAAAATATATTAAATACAAAAAAGTCAAGAACAATTTATCGTGTCTTTATGACTCTTTTTTAATGGGTCTCTGGTTTTAGCTTTTATAATAATAATGAATAGCTCAACTCATAAAAGTACGCAGAAGGTAATTATTCAAATAAATAGAAACTGAATTAAAGTTGTTCTTCGCTCTTTACAGCAGCCAAAAATCAAAAGTTGAAAGTCAAAAGTCCACATAAATTTTTTTCTAAAATTTGTTCATACTTCGATGCGAAGAGACATAAGAATTTTATCCAAAGAAAAAATTATATGTCATCTCAAAAAGCTGGTCTACTTCATAGTCCAGTGTTATAACATGAGAGGATTTTTTAAGATAATTTAACTGCTTTGAGATTGATTTTGATTTATTAAAGATTTTTTGAGGAGATTTGAAGTTAACCACAGGATCAAGTTCAGACTGAACTATCAAAAGTGGAGCTCGCATTTTTTTTATGAACTTATGAAAAAGTTTGAAACTCCTGTATAGTTGCCCTGCTGGTCTGACAAAGTTATATTTTTCATTATCATAATTTACCATAAGTTTTCTACCGTTTTCATCAAAAACATTTGGTTTTGTTTCAGTTTTTTTGATTTTTGGCATAATTGGCCATATGTACTTTGCATACTTCATCCTGGGATCAACTATATCATAAGGGGTCGAAAACAATGCAATCTTTTCGCAGCCAACCACGGCATCGAGATAAGCAGCTATCTGTCCACCCATAGAAAGACCTATAATATAAGTGTTTTTGACTCTTTTACGAAATTCTAAATACTGGATCAAGGCTGACTGGTACCAATCCATAAAACCAGTATTTACAAAGTCCTTAATATTTGTTCCATGTCCCGCAAGTCTTGGACAATAAACAGAAAATCCCTTATTTTCAAATTTTTTAGCAAATGGAACCATCTCGGCTGGTGAACCAGTGTACCCATGAATAAGAAAAATGCCATTTTCATTATTGTTTAACTTTATATATGACTGTGCGTTATCCATTATTTTAAAATCAGGCAATCTCTTTTTCAGCATATTATTCCCCAAAAAAATTAATTTCCTTCTTGTTTAGTATAGGGTAAAAATTCTCCTTTTCAACAAAAACAGGTAAAATAAAATTAATTACTCCATAAATTCTATAAAACTTTTTTTGTCCATTTTTAAGTTCATCTGGTAAATCAATGCTTTGCTTTTATTTATAAACATGGCAAATATTCTTTTTTTAAATAATTAAGCAATTGTTAGATGAACGAGTATGTATATATTATACTATACAGCTATTACTTTAATGATAAAAAGTACCGATTAAACTCAGGAACCCATTTTTTATTGACTAAATTTTAAATAGCCGATTAATTATATTGAAATCATAAAGCAATATATAAACAAAGAAGGTAAAATGGACTACAAGGTTAAAGACATAAGTTTAGCTGATTTTGGTAGAAAGGAGATTGAACTGGCTGAAAAAGAGATGCCAGGTCTTATGGCTATTAGGGAGAAATATAAAAACAGTAAGCCGTTGAAAAACGCAAGGATAACTGGCTCACTACACATGACTTTGTAAACTGCAGTTCTGATAGAGACTCTTGTTTCTCTTGGTGCTTCTGTCAGGTGGGCATCCTGTAATATCTTTTCCACTGTGGATAATGCTGCTGCTGCTGTTGCTAAGAATGGTGTCCCTGTTTTTGCATGGAAAGGTGAAACTCTTGAAGAATACTGGTGGTGCACAAAGATGGCATTGGAGTTTTCAGAGAAAACTGGTCCCGATTTACTTGTTGATGATGGTGGGGATGCTACACTTTTTATTCATGAGGCAGTAAAGCTTGAAAAGCAATATGAAAAAGATCGTAAACTACCAGAGCCATCAAAGGAAAATGAGCAACTTGCGATAATGCAAAAGTTGATAATTGATGATTTTATGAAATATCCTGGCAAATGGCAAAATATAGCTAAAAATATAAAAGGAGTTTCAGAGGAAACAACTACAGGTGTTCATAGACTCTATCAGAGAGAAAAAGATGGATCTTTACTTTTTGCCGCAATAAATGTCAATGATTCAGTCACTAAAAGCAAGTTTGATAACCTTTACGGTTGTCGAGAGTCCCTTGCAGATGGTATTAAAAGAGCCACCGGAGTCATGATAGCCGGTAAAAATGTTGTAGTTTGTGGTTATGGTGATGTTGGCAAAGGTTGTGCTCAATCTATGAGAGGATTTGGTGCCAGGGTCACTGTGACAGAGATAGACCCGATATGTGCTCTGCAGGCATCTATGGAAGGTTTCCAGGTCTTAACGCTGGAAGATACACTAGAATTTGGAGATATCTACATTACAGCAACTGGTAATTGTGATATAATAACACTTGAACATATGCTAAAGATGAAAGATAGCGCTATCGTTTGCAATATTGGCCACTTTGATGATGAAATACAGGTAGATAGGCTATTGAAGTACCCTGGGATCCAACGAATAAACATCAAACCTCAAGTTGATAAATTTTTATTTTCTGATGGCCATTCAATATTACTGTTAGCAGAAGGAAGACTGGTGAATCTTGGCTGTGCACAGGGCCATCCTTCGTTCGTTATGAGCAACTCCTTTACAAATCAAGTTCTAGCTCAGATAGAGCTCTTCACAAAACCACATGAAGTAAAGGTATATAGGCTTCCAAAAAAGTTGGATGAAGAGGTAGCCAGACTTCATCTCGAAAAACTTGGTGTAAAACTCACAAGATTAACTGAAAAACAGGCTAATTATCTTGGACTTGATATAGATGGACCATATAAACCAGATT
>JAAYUW010000139.1 GCA_012517545.1 Exilispira sp. | reverse complement strand
GTTTTCATCCGGAAACGCAAAAGAACATCAATCTTATTCATATATTAAAGTCGTAAAGGATATCGTCAAAAAGATGATTCGCTATAAAAATGATACAAGATCAGTTCGGTATTTAAATGAGGGCGTCGCCAATCTTGTGCAATATAGAGGAAAAACATCTGATGTTTTAGATGAATTTGAAATGAGTTTAAAACGATCTATGTGGTATTTGGGAGCAAAAGACATTGATGATATTCAAAAGAGGTCACGAGCGGTAATTTGTTCACCATTAACCATGACAGAAAGTAAACCAAGAATTTAATATGCAAAATAGTAATTATCTATTACTTACATACCCAGATTTTTTGAATTATGTTTTGAAGTTGTGCCTTGAAATTAGGAAGAACAATAGAATACAACCGATTGACTATATTATTTCTGTTCAAAGAGGTGGTGCTGTAATGTCAAAAATAATTTCTGACATATTTGACATCCCGATTCGTTGTTTAACAGTTAAAGGTTACAAGAAAAAAATTAGGTCAACCGATACAAAATTGACAGAACCTTTGTCTCAAAATATAAAGGGTAAAACAGTGATTGTTTTAGATGAAATTAGCGATACAGGTAAGACATTGGCTTTTGTTAAAAAATACATTAAAGGGAAATCTCCAAAAAATATTATTTTTGCAACAATATTTATAAAGCCTTGGACTACTTTTGTCCCAGATATCTATATAAAAAAGACAAATAAATGGATAGTGTTTCCTTATGAACTTAAGGAAATGTATGACCTGGTTCAAGATGAAGATAAACTTTCAATGGAAAAAATGTACATAAAATATATGTTAGAAAACGGTGTTACAAAAAACACATTAAAAAAATTATTTGAATGAAATTTCTTCGATAAGTAGGTCTGTACAATCTATAATTTTGCATCTATTTGGGTACTCTATATTTTTAACACTGTTTGTTGTAGTAAACGAATTTAGATTAGATTTATTTATATTTGCTATTGCTTCGGCCGTAAAAACAGCATGCGTTGCCATAAAGTGAATCTTTGATGCTCCAAGAGAATAAAGTTTTTGCGTTATTTTAAATAATGTGCCACCGGTTAATATTCCATCATCTATCAAGATTATATTCTTTCCTAAAACATTACCAATCACCTTTGTGATCTTTACGTTACCGGTTGTTTTGTTTCTTACTTTGTAAGTACTTATGTGGGGTAATGAAAGTGCTTTTGCAATTGATTTTGAGACGGGCTGTCCACCCACATCGGTTGAGGCAATTGCAAGGTTTTTGTCATGAAATCTATTAACTATCTCTTTGATGAATAAATTTGTAGTAGGAATATTTACAACAGGCCGCTTAAAATATTTCATAGATGCTTTTTTGTGAATATCTAATAAAATTATTTTTTTTATTGACTCACTGTTGAAAAGCGATGCGACAACTTTAACCGACAAAGGTTCGCCCTTAACAAATACTTTGTTTTGCAATGAATATCCCATCCATGGAATTACTACTATTATTTCTTTTGCACCACCAATTTCCAAGGCATTTATAATGAGCAAGCTTTCTATAATGTTTTCGTCAACAGGTGGAGTAATTGGAAGTATTGCCGCAACTTTTTTGTAGTTTGTTTTTCCAATAATCCTAATTCGCTTTTCACCTTTCGCAAATTTTGAAATGTCGACTTTTATCAAATTTCCACCTATTTTTCTGGCTATTTTTTTTGCTAAAAAAGATCCACTCAGATTTGAAATTATTCCTATCTTGTCCATTTTTGCAATATTATTTCAGCCTCGTCGATATGAAGAGCCTGAAAACCGATTTTTTTAGCTGGCTCGATATCTTCTCTTATAGAGTCCCCAATCATTAAATGTTTTTGCGGTGGTAACTTTGTAATTTTCTGTACCTGCTTAAAAGAAAATATTTTTGGCTTTTTAACATGATTTTCTCTTGAAAGTATTGCCTTAAATGGTAGAAAACCATCTTTTGATTTAGTAAAACCAATTTTTTTCAATCCATCAATGATATCTTTTTTAGATGCGTTGCTTAGTATTACATGTTGGCAATTTTTAATATTACAGATTAGGTTAACCATTCCTTTGTTGTGTTTTATGTAATTTGCTTTCTTAACACGCCTATCTACATAATTAGCAATTTCGATATCTCTTATATTGGTTACAAAGGATGAAGCATTCATCCATGACCCATGATCTCTAACCAATTTTCTAAACTCGGCAATTGTTAGAGATTTGTTATTTGATTTGCTTTTTGTGTAGTCGAAATACTCTTTTTCATAAGCCTCAATTAGTCTTTTGCTTTTGTATAATGTGCCATCAAAATCCCAAACGATTACTTTAACGCTCCTCTTTAATAAAATACTTTTAATATTAGTTATTATTTTTTTTATCATTTTTACTATTTTTATACATTTGAATAATTTTATCAGTTCTTCCAAAATTTACTATTTTTCCATTTTTGAACCAAAATGTTCTTTGGCAATATTTTTTTATAAAACTTAAATTGTGAGAACATATAATTATTGTCTTTCCACATCTGTGTAATTCGTTGATTTTTTTTAGTGATTTTTTTTGAAAATTTGCATCACCGACAGAAATATTCTCGTCCAGTATAAGAATGTCTGGATTAGAGCTTATGGCTATAGAGAATCCTAGTCTTAATTTCATACCTTCGGAATATGTGAATATTGGAATATCTATAAATTGACGTATATCTGCAAGCGAGATTATATCTTTAAGGCTAGAGTATATT
>JAAYUW010000138.1 GCA_012517545.1 Exilispira sp. | reverse complement strand
ATATTTCTCCAAAATCAGTTGTTAAAGTTGAAACAAAACATGGTCTTGATCTTGCTATCTATCTTGGTAAAATTAGAGAGATCTCACAGGCAGAATTTGATGAACTGTTTCTTGCCCAGCAGACTATGGATGAAGATGAAATAGAGCAAAACGATATACCTATAGAATCCATAGCAGATATAGAAAAAGTTGAGGATCTTTTACCTGGATTGGATATTAATAATAGCAGGCTAGATAATAAACCCCAGGTTGAGGTATCATCTTTTTTTAGATCTTTACCAGTGAATAATGACATATCAGAAGATAAATTACCAGAAAAAGAAATTTTTTCTCAAAACAAGCAGGAAAAGAGTTTTGAATTTTTAGAAAATTCTTTAGATAAAAACAAAAATAGCGAGTTTTTAAAAACTAAAGTTGATAAAATTGATAAAAAAGGAGAACTGGAAAATTTTAATAAAAAAAAGTATATGCGTATTGAAGGAAAATTGATTCAAAATGCAAGTTTAGAAGATATCGAAAAATATAAGGAAAATGAAAAAAAGGCTTCTGAAGCCTTCAAAGTATTTTCACAGCAGATTGATGTTTTTAAGCTCGAGATGAAACCTGTATCTGTTCATTATTTTCTTGATGATAAGAAGATACTTTTTGATTTTGTTGCAGATAGAAGGATTGATTTTAGAGAACTTGTTCGAGTTCTTGCATCGATATTTAAAAAAAGGATAGAATTACATCAGATAGGTGTTAGAGATGAAGCAAGGATGATTTCAGGCATATTTATATGCGGACAGGAATTATGCTGTAAAAGATTTTTGCACCAGCTTTCTCCGATAACCATAAAAATGGCAGAGGTCCAGAATGCGCCATTGAATACTATGAAAATATCAGGATATTGTGGAAGACTCCTATGTTGTTTGCAGTATGAATATGATTTATATGATGAAATAAAGAGCAAACTTCCATCTGAAGGAGAGATTGTCTCGTATGAAAATCAACTTTACTTTGTGCAGGAGATAAATGTCCTGAAACAGTATTTAAAGATAAAAAATAAGGAAACAGTTGGTGTTGTTTACTTATCTTTAAAGGATCTTGATTTTGAAAAAAAAGAAGATGGTGTTCTAAAGATTAAATCTGCTAGAATCTATGAATAAATAACTTTCTAAAAAATCTTAATTTGTGCTTTCAATCTTTTGAATTTTATCTATATTGCATATATTTTCTCTTTTTTTATATTTTTTCGCTCCTCTCTTTTTTTCTTTGTATAGCTTGGCTTTAGACTTTGGATTGTAGTACTTTTGACTTTAACCTTTAAATTTCTGGCTATAATATCTATTATATTAAATCTATTATATTAAATCTAAAATGTCACCGTTAAAAAAAGATTAGCATTTAATTTAACCATGGAAGAAAAGTTTGTTATTTGCGGTGAAAAAAATGAATAGAGAATATATCCAAAAGATGGTTCTATTGTAAAAATTCCTATCCTGAAAATTAGTCTACAATCTGCATATATAAATCGATGGTAAATGAAAGTATTATCGGCAAAGACAATTGATGCATCTTTGTATCCTATTTTTAATTCAAATCCAAATGATGTAAATGTTGGGATAAGTCTGACAAAAAATATGTAATTATATAGATTGTATTCATTATAAACAATATCAGAAGCCAAATCAAAGTTATAAATAACATTTTCATACTGAAAAGATAAACCGAGGCAAAGTTGATATATATATAAACCTGCTTCGGCAACGAAGGATTTTTTCTCAAATGTCAGATCATTTGGAACCGCTGGAATAGCTGAGAAAAAGTTTTGATAGTAAAATGGAAAGGAAAATGAAATTGATGCAAAAAATTTTGGGTAAAAATCAAGTTTAACATTGGTTTGAAGCTGAGCAAATATAAAGGGAGATAAAAAGTTATCACTATTTTTAAGTATTAAGCTCTGAGTAAAGTTAAAAATCTGTGAATTATATATTAAATCTAAAGATAACGCATTAGGATTTAGATAATCAAATGTATTCCTGAATAAAGTGAAACTAAAAAGCCAGTTCTTGTAAATTTCTATTAAACACTTTATTGAAGCTTCATAGTATGAGTTAAGTGAAAGTGTCGTTTCTGAGCTTTGCATAAGAAGGTTTAAAGGAGTATAATAGTACCCACCACCAGCATAGATCTGCTGAGCGGAGATAGCTGGAGAAAAGATTAAAAGAATTGTTAAGAAAAGTAAAATAGATAGTAAAGTTTTTAAAATATTAATCATAACTTTGTTTTTTATTAAAGTCAAGTCGCTCTTATTAAATTTAATAAGTTCCATACAAATCCTTTAAAAATAAACTTAATTAGCCATTGAGATGAATGGCTAAAAAGGCTTATCATATATAAAGTTAATAAAAGTACATCCTGTAAAATAAAAGCAAAAATGTTTGTAAAATTTATCTATATATAAAATAACATATTTTCCCCAGCTTTCAACTTTATAGGTTGATTTTCTGCTAATTTATAGAAAGTTTGGCAGATGAGTAAAAGAAAGATCTTTTATGTATTAGAAAAAACAGATAATACACTTTTTTTTAGTATAAACCTGAAAACAAAACCGGAAGTAAATACTGAGTAGATTTAAATAAAAATAAGCTCCCGGTAACTAAACAAAAACGCCAGGAGCGAGAAAATGTA
Source organism: Exilispira sp. (assembly GCA_012517545.1). GTDB lineage: Bacteria > Spirochaetota > JAAYUW01 > JAAYUW01 > JAAYUW01 > Exilispira. The sequence goes on along the minus strand of JAAYUW010000138.1, from coordinate 511 downwards.
ATACTCTTTAACGGACTTTAGACTGTTGTATTTTGAAGCTTGTTGTCTGACTTTTGATTGTAATATACAGCAAATAGTTCAACGAGTTATACTTGCCAGATGGATGAAAGTAGATTGTTAAGTTAAGTAATTTTCTTTTAACCAAAATTATTTATTGGCTTTAAGAATAGATAAAATATTGGAGATGAGGTGAGGCAAAAAATTATATGTTAATATTTATAAAAAATTGATAAAAAATTATGATAAATTTGTAAAAAAGACTTGACAACAGAAAAAATGGTTGTATTTGTATATTAAGCACAAATGTGCACAAGTCAAAAAATTATGGAGGATTTCTATGAAGAGAATTATCCTTGTTCTCGCTTTAGTTCTTTTAGTTGCTCTACCTGTTTTTGCACAGGAAGTTACAGTTGAAGATCTTAACAACAAGTTGACAAATCTTGCTAAATATTCCTGGAGTGGAGCTGTTTATGCTTGCCCAACATTTGCGTATAATGGAACTGACTTTCTT
>JAAYUW010000137.1 GCA_012517545.1 Exilispira sp. | reverse complement strand
ATTAAGCCTCAGCCTCATCGGTGCCATAATCTTTTATCTCAACATTAAACTCTTTTTGGTTTTCAAGTCCAGCTCTTGTAAGGTTGCTGCTTCCAGTTATAAACAAACTTTTAGCATAACGGGCATCTTTCAAAGAGAAAATATATAATTTTGCGTGATTTGGTTCAAATGTTTTTCTTATAATAAGTCTATTTTCCTCTATCATTTTAAGAAAAAACAGTAGTTTTTCATAGCTTTGTTTATTATCATATTCATCCTGATTTAAACTTTTTTTAAGCGAATCAATAAAGCCATCTACAAGTTCATTTTCGGATTTATCAGAACCATGTTCGACTTCAATAAGCAAATCTGTTTTGATTTTGGAGATCCCACTGAACTTCATTATGACTTCATCAACTTCAAGTCCAACAAGTATTCTAAGTACAATAGACTCATTTTGCTCTAAACCTTCGTAAAGATGCTCGAGCCCTGAAAAGTAAAAAAAACCTATGAGAAATTTCATCTCCCTTGATATCTCACAAAGCTCCTTTACCCTTGTCCCAAGTGTTTTAACATCACTAGCATTTGTTATAAAATTTGACACTTTTATCCTCACAAATTTAAATATATTTTACTTCAAAGCAAAATAAATTGCTACTATTGCAAAATAAATTACCATTATTGCAAAATAAATTACACCTCTTATTAAAGATTAAATAAGTAATTTTCTCTTACAGATTTTAAGAACTCTATTTCAATTTTTATTTTTTCATTTTTCTTTTTAAAATGCTAAGAATACAAATTAAAATAAGACAAACTCCAGCTATAAAAGCCGACCAGCCAAATTTCTCCGGAGTAAAACTTTCAACAATGCTTACAAATTTTTGATCTGAAGTTAGCTTTGATATTTTTAATATAAATCCATTTTTGACTATTATATTTAAATAATCGTAAATGAAGGTACAAAATATTGTAAAAGCACCAGCTAATAAAAAGGTCCATTCAAGTTTGTTGAGTTTAAAATCCCTATCTTTGGAAGTTTGATAGACAATTATTATTGAAATAAATATCATGAGGATGGAGCAGATTATAGGAGCTATTACAGGTCCAAGCCAGGTTATTGGTATTAAAAATAGAAGATCCCAGGTCAAAAAAGAGGAAGGCCAGTCAATAAGTATCTTAAGAGCCACATAGTAAAAGATATCCCATATCCCAAATGTAAAAATAAAAAAAGAAAACTTTTGTTCAAATGTTCTTCCCGATATAACTCCAACAATAACAAGCATGACGATGGTTGATATTTCCCTTATCCACTCTACTAAAATCATCTTTTCAGGTAACATCTTTAAGGGAAATTCAAAGCCTTCTGGATAGTAAAGTTGCCTGACATAAATTACAACTATAGCTTCAAGAAAACCCATGGCAATACCAAATATTGAAAGATTTAAAAAATTCTCTCGATATTTTATTTGATTATTTTCATGCATTATATACTCCCTCGACTTTATTGTAATCTACTAATTGTTTTAAATCTATTTTTTTAAAATCAAATATTAACTTTTTTATAAAAATAAAGGACTATATATTTTTGATTTTGTTAATTTTTTTATTTACACTCTTTTTACTTAATCCTTCATCTTTTTCTTTATCCTTGCTCTTTTATTTTAGCCATCATCTTTTACTTTAGTCTTCGTCTTTTACTTTAGCCTTCATCTTTTACTTTAGCCT
>JAAYUW010000136.1 GCA_012517545.1 Exilispira sp. | reverse complement strand
TTTAAAAACTCAACAAGCTTATCTCTATCTTTCACTATAATATTATATACATAAAATACTGGTTTATTTATAGGAATAATTTCTGGTAATTTTATATACCCTTTTTCAATAAGATTTGATAAAAGAGAATCGTATAGTTCTGCAATTCTTTTCCTGGCAGCTATTGCCTCTTCAATATTCTTAATTTTCACCAGTAAGATAGCTGCTTGAATAGTATCAAGCCTGGAGTTATATCCAATATAATCGTGAAAGTACTTCTTTGAACTTCCATGTATTCTATATGCTCTCGCCTTTGAAGCAAGTTCATCATTATTTGTAACAATCATACCTGCATCTCCAAAAGCGCCAAGAGTTTTTGTAGGGAAAAAACTGTATATTCCAAAGTCTCCAATAGTTCCTGCATCAAGATATTTTTCCTGATCGCCAATCCTGATCCTCTGTTTCATGCCAAATGCTTCAGCAGCATCTTCTAATATCTTAAGATTATATGAGCTTGCAAACTCTTTGTATTCGGTCATATTTACCATTTGAGAAAAAAGATGAACCGGAATTATGCCTGCAGTCTTTTTTGTTACTCTTCTTTCAGCATCATTAAAATCCATGCATAGAGTTTTTTCATCAATATCTACAAATACAGGTTTTCCACCAAGTCTTGCGATGCACGATGCTGAAGCAAAGAATGTAAATGCTGGAGTAAGAACTTCTGTTCCACCACAAAAACCCAGAATATCGCTGCATATAACAAGGGCATCACTGCCAGATGCAACAGATATAGCATGCTTTGCTCCTGTAAACTTTTCGATTTCTTCTTCAAGCATTTTTACTTCTTCACCAAGGATAAAGTTTCCTTTCTGCATAACCGATTGAACAGCCTCATCAAAGAGTTCTTTATTGTTTTCATATTCTCTAACCGGTGTATAAAATGGTACATTCATCCTTTACACTCCTTTTATAAATAATCAAAATTTTTTTATATTATTTTGCCTTTCTTTTAGCATCTCGTTTTCAAAAAATATATTTTCGATATTTAAAATTAGATCCATCCAGCATATTATCTTCTTGCTATTCTCAAGGTGGTATTGGACTATTACAGGTTAGACTCTTACCTATTGATACCATTGAAAGCTTGAAATCGAAAGTCGAGAAAAAGTATTTTTATTATTACAGCCAAAAATCTAAAGCTAAAAGTGAGAAAAAACAAATAAAAAATAACTTCAATAATTTATTGACTTTAGCTTAGAATCTTTCAAACTTTTAAAGGTTATCTTTTTATCTGCAAGATTTACAAATATCTCAGAAACTTGAATCTCCATATTTTTTTGTATTAATGTTGAAGGACCTGAAAAAGTTATATTATTTTTTTGCGATTCAAATACAGCGTAAGTACCAAGTATAAAAACAAGGTTGTCACTTTTGCTTTCATCTTCTCCAGAGTTCAAGATAAGCTTAACATTATCCTTAAATACATAAGTATCTGTATCAAGATATAACTCAAGAAGATCTGACTTAATGAAATATTTATCCTCGAAATTTCGTATCTTTGGTTCGCCTTCGAAGATTCCGTAGTTATTTGCTCTCTCAATCTTTCCCTTATCCGCCTGAACAACCAGTAATAGATATTTTCTATTGAGTATCTTCTCTATCGATTCATATTGATAAACAAAGAGATTCCCTTCAAGTATATAGATGTCAGTTTTATTCCCTGTATACTTTGCCTTATCAGATTTAGTTTCTATAAGATTTTCATAATCGACAATATTTGAGTTTCCTTCGACTATTCCAGCTGAATCCTCGGTATTGAAAGTTCCTTTATTCCCCTGAATATCATACTTTCTAAAATTTAAGAACAGATCTTTGGAAGATAAAAAATAATTACCAATATTCGGAGATTTCCCGGATAAAAATCCCATATTATTAAATTCAAATTCAGGCTTAAACTGCCTTAAGAAAAATGGTTTAGAACTTGAAGCTATCTTTTCTTTATCAAAAAATTCAAGCAGATCACCTTTGATAAATATCTTTGCTGAAAAATCATACAGTGCTGCATTTTTTTCAATTTTGCTATATTTTCCCTGATTGTATTCGATAAAATTTCCCTCAAAAAGCAGTTCATTTTTATCTTTTTTATCCTTAATATAACCATATCCGTTGTAACATTTATATATTGCCTCTTTCTTATTTACAAGGACTATCCTATCTCCTTTAGAATAAAAAAGAGAGATTACTTCATTATCAATATTTTTTTCATATTTGAGATACCCTTTATTGGTTTCAATGTATTGATTTTTGCTATTATCTTTGAGTTTTTCTTCTTCAAAAAATACTCTTGTTCCAGAAAAGTAATTTGTCTCATTTCCCGAGATATAAAAACCATCTCCACTTTGCAAACTAAAACTTCTCTTATTACCATCTATAAAATTTATTTTTTTCCCTTTAGTATAGAATAATAAAGGGATTCTGTCTATTTTGTTATATTTCATGTAACCATTTAATATATCAATACTGGTATCAGGAAGATTATTTGTTTTATTTTTATCCACATTTTGTTTTGTTTTAGGATTTACTTCTGTTATATTTTCATTTCTTGCTATATCAACCTCATCACCTTTGATGTCAAGCATATCAGAAACAATTATTACATTTTGAACCATATTTATTTTATTTTCATTTAAATAAAAATATGCATTTTCACAATTTCCCGATAGATTAACAAATTCATCTACTTTTTTATCTTCTAAAATTCCAGTTTTATTTAAGATCACAACATTTCCCGTAAAAGATGCAACATTATTTTGAACAACAAAAAAATCAGATTCGATTTCAAAACCATCCTTAATGACAAGTACCCTATGATCACTTTTCAAAATATTTGCTGCAAAATCGCAAAATAGAAGTTCTCCTTTTATGCTTATATTCTGGAAAAAATCATTTATCTCAGCATTATGACTCAAATAAAAGGATTGCATATTTGCCATATCGAAAGTATAAACCAGATCTGAGACTATATGATACTGTTTTTTCTTCGCAGTATATACATCTATAACGACATTTTCAAGTTTGAGATAATTACTCTGATTATATTGGTAAAGCTTATCATAGGTAATTTCAATATCCTGATTTGAACTATTTTCAGTTCTAGAAAAACCTTTTTCCATAATTATATCAGGTAAACTTCCATTATGCTCTAATGCTGTAATATCGTATTTTAGAGAATAATCATTTTTTCGATTTTTATTAAAAGCCAGGATCGCAATTAAAGCAAATAATAAAACTAATGCCAAAAGAATAATAAGCTTAAGTTTTTTTGATAAATGTATATTTTTTAATTTAAAAAATTTCATTAATTTAAATGATTTTCTTATTTTCCATATCCTTTCAAATTTTTGCTCTAAATTTTGAATTTTCTTAATATAATTTTTTATGATCCTATTCTTCTTCTTTAATGACCCAGCAGTTTATCATCCATTTCAAGTGTTGAGAAGTTCTTTAAGGGTAAACAAATTGGTTTTCCAGTTTTTTGACTTTTGTATATCGACAAGATTATCTCTAACGCTTTTTTTCCTTCAACTCCATCTATATATGGTTTCCTATTTTCCTTTATGGAAAGCACCATGTCATGATACAATGGTGAATGGCCATAACCATATACACCTTGAAAATCTTCGGATAACGAATAGGATTCAGAGGTTACTTTTTCTTCTGTATCCCCTTTAATATTTTGATCAAGAAATCTCCATGTTTCTATCTTATTTACAGCAAGTCCTCCTATTTTAACAGTTCCAGTTGTCCCTGATATAAATAATGTTTCTTCAAGATTTTCGGGAAAAACATTGGCGCTTCCCTCAATTATTCCTATAGCACCATTATCTGATTTGACAATAGCTGCACCAAAATCTTCGGCTTCTATTTGTTTAACAAATCTTGATGTAAAACCAAAAACTTCAACGATCTTTCCACCCAAAAACCATTGCAAGAGATCGATATTATGAGTGCATTGATTCATCAAAGTTCCACCATCAAGTCTCCAGGTCCCTCTCCATGATGCTTGTTTGTAATAGTCCATGCTTCTATTCCATCTTATTGTACTGGTAACATTTAAGATTCTTCCAAATCTTTTTTCCTCCAATGCTTTTCTAGCTAAAGCTATAGTTTTATTAAATCTATTTTGAAAGCAAATGGCAAGTTTTTTATCATTTCTAATGGAAGCTTCAATCATGTCATTGGCATCTTTTATGGAAAGAGCCATGGGTTTTTCGCAAATAACATTGATCTTACTGTTAAGACAGTCAATAGCGATCTTCGAGTGATAGCCTGACTCAGTAGCTATTGCGACCAGATCTGGTTTTACAGAACTAATCATAGAAAAATAATCATCAAAAACTTCTGGATTAACAGTAATGCCATGTTCTTTCATCTTTATCTTATATTCTTCAGCTCTTTGTGAAGCTCTTTCCTTCATAACATCCACAAAAGCAATGGCTTCTATCTCATCTTTATTTGCAACAAGTGCATCAACATGCTTATGAGATATTCTTCCACAACCTATGAGAGCATATTTGATCTTATCCATAATTTTCTCCTGATATAAATTTAGGATCATCTAGCAAATTAATCTTCTAGCTCTTCTTTAGTTTGTATAGCTAAGCTATAAAAAGAAAAAATGCGAAGAGTCTCTTATCGCTCCTTAAAAGCCAGACATCGTAATGCTACATATTATTATATATATTTATGTTATAAGTTTATTTCTTTGAAGTTAAAAAATTAGCATAAATCTTAAGAATATATAAAAAAACAAATTTACCCTTAAGAATAATTATTTTAAAGGATTATCTCCCGATTATTTCAATATCAAAGTGATAAAATTTTATTTTTCCAGTATTGAATAATTTCTTTATCTGGTTTTTGATGATGATTATATAAATCTTTATCATATGGATTATCATTATAAAAAGGCCTATTGCATAAATTACAACCACTTGTCTCCATATACTCACCATCATCCAGAATCGATAGAACGCCTGGTTCATTTAAAAACGAAGAAGAAAAAGATACTATCATTTCATTCATATCAAATGATATATATGAAAAATCGTCGTACAATCTTGATATTTCATTGTTTTTTGAATTGCTCACATTCAGTATATCCATTTCGATATAGTTATCTTTTATTTTAGTTTTTAAATGTAAATCATTAACATCAGTTTCTAAATGCAAATCGTTTTTATCAATTTCTAAACAATTACCTTTTTTATCAGTCAATAAATACTTCTTTTTAAGGTACTCTAAAACAAACTGAATATATCTATATCTTTCTATGCTTATTCTTGGGTAATTTTCAAGTTCTGTACCTTTAACCGGTGTAAAAGCAAAAAGTGCGATATTTGCGTCGTTTGCAAGCAATATACTGAAAAGATTCAACAAATCCCGATCCGTTTCACCAAGTCCAGCTATAATATGCGCGGTTACCTTGGATGGATAGTTATTAGCAGCTTTAATAATAAGCTGAAGGGTTGTATCAAATGAATTTTTATTGTTTTTAACTTTTTTATAAATGGAATCAGAGGAAGCATCGATAGCAATACCAAGGTTAACAAGATTATGCCCAAATAACTCATCGATATCATCCATGCTGGAAACGTTTATAGAAGCTCCAATTGGGATACTAAGTTCTGCCCTGAAAAGATCTAAAATCTGTAAAAAATCTTCAAAATAACCAGGATAAGAAACAACTTGAAAACAGATCTTTTTTATCTTATCATTTTGCTTTTCTTTTAACTTTTCAAGGACCGTTTTTATTTCGTATTTTGGCCATGTAACTCTTGATAAAAGTGAATCACTAGATTTTGCAAATTTACCCTGAGAGCAAAAGGTACAACTATTCTGACACCTGCTTCCAAGTAAAAGATAGGCTTGATTGGAAGAAGCTTTTGATCTTATTTTTTTTATTTCTAAAACTGAAGCAGTTAAAGCAGAAACACCTATTAATTTTTTTTCTAAATTTTCATTCATTCTAAAATTATACCCGATGTTAAAAGACTTACTTATAAAGGAAAGAATACTTCATGCTATTTTAGTACAGTAAAATATAGTTTTATCCGGCAAACTGCTATTCTCAAGTTTGTATGGTTTTGCCATGCAAACTTATTGATTTAATGATTTATGCATTTTTTTTTAATTAAGCATACACTTGCTGGATGAATGGTACATACTGTGCTATACAAATATTACTTTAATTATGAAAAGTGCACATTAACCGAAATGTAATAAAATATATAAAAAATGAAAATAATAATCCTGTTGAATATATATCAAAGGTGAAATAAAAAATATTGAACACTTGTATGCTGTCAATTTAATAACATATAAGTTGAAAAAAGTAAATAAGATTGTTAAGAGTATATTAATTTAATCTATCCAAATTTTGAAAACAATAGTTTATTTTTTTTATACACATAAATGGCTTTGCTTTTAAAAGTCAATATTTTAATCCAATATTATCTTTTATTTAAGATGTAGATAAAAATTAAAAAAGTACTATTTTCTTAAAGGCAAAATTATCAATAGCAAAATATTCTTAAAGGAGAAATTGATATGATAAAATTGAATGAAAAATTTCTTGAAAGGTATCTCGATAAATCTTTATTTGATAAAAAGTTAAATATTGCACTTGAAAATCTTGAAAAACTTCTTAGCCATAAAGGTGAAGGGAGTGAAATGACCGATTGGCTCAACTATGATAATTATCTTCATGATGATCTTTTAAATAACATTCAAATATCAGCAAGAAGATTGATTAATATATCCGATTATATAGTATCAATAGGTATAGGCGGTTCCTATCTTGGAATAAAAGCCTTGCTGGAACCTTTCCCTGGTAATAAAAAAATTATTTTTGCCGGGAATAATCTATCTTCAATCTATTTAGAACAAATAATTGAAAAATTAGAAGGGAAAGATTTTTCAATTATTGTAATATCCAAGTCTGGAACAACTACTGAACCATCACTAGTATTTAGAATCCTTTTACAAAAATTAATAAAAAAATATGGTGAAGATTCAATAAAAAATAGAGTTGTACTTATAACGGATAAAGAAAAAGGAGCATTGCAAAGGATAAAACAAAAGTACCAGTGTGATCATTTCATAATACCAGATGCAATAGGTGGAAGATTTTCAATATTTACTCCTGTTGGGCTATATCCATTTGCAGCTGCTGGTCATGATATAAAGAAAATAGCAAAAGTTGTAAAAGATTCTTTAAAATCATACAGCATCAAATCAAAAGAAAATCCTGCTCTGCGATATGCTACTATAAGGAATATACTTTATTATACTGGAAAATATCATATTGAAACCTTAATCTCATATGAAGAACAACTTAGATATTTACTTGAATGGTGGAAACAACTTTTTGGTGAATCTGAAGGTAAAAATAAAAAAGGATTATTCCCAGCAAGCGCAATATTTACAACAGACCTTCACTCCATAGGCCAATACCTGCAGGAAGGACCAAGAAACTTTTTTGAAACAATAATAGATTTTGAAAAAGAGCCATTTTCTCAAAAAATACCTTTTTTTGATGATGATTTCGATGGATTTAATGTTTGCACAGAAATGGATATTAACTCTGTAAAAAAAATTGCATTAAAAGCAACTGCTCTAGCACATTATGATGGAGATTGCCCTATCGTTTTTTTAAATCTTGAAAACCTCGATATATATTCAATCTGTGAACTTTTGGTTTTTTTCTTCTATTCCTGCGCTATATCTGGTTATATGCTTGATATAAATCCGTTCAACCAACCAGGTGTCGAACTATATAAGAAAAACATGCTGGCATTATTGGGAAAAGAGAAAGATATCAATAAAAGAAAAGAACTGGAAAACAAAATTTCACAATTTTTTTAATGCAATTTTTTTATTTACAAAATCCTTTATCTTATTATTTTTTACCCTGAGGAGTGAATATGTGTGGCGTTGTGTCAATTATTTACGGAAAGGAAAATAATAAATTAGGCGAAGAAGCCTGCCAGCTTTTAAAAAGACTTGAATATCGAGGATATGATTCCACTGGTGCTGCTTTTATAAATGAAGAGAAGAATATAAGTTTAAGAAAAAAGGTTGGTTCACCTTCAAAAGTTGTTGAAGAATTGCAAATCGCTCAGTTTAAAGGAAATAGATTCATTGGACAGGTTCGATGGGCAACATTTGGAGCAGTTACAGATAAAAACTCACAGCCCCATATTGTCTCATGTTTCAAAAAACTTGTTGGTGCTCATAATGGAAATATTGCAAATACCGATTCTTTAAAGGAATTTTTAACAATTGGTGGGCACAATGTCATTTCAGATAATGATGGTGAGATTATAGTCCACATGATAGAGCATTTTTATTCCCTGCTACTTCAGAAAGATTTTAGTTCCACTGACCAGCTTTTTCAATCTTTTCAGCATAAAGATCAAACTTTTCAATCTTCAAATGAAAAGAAAAACTCCGATGCAAAAAATTTAAATCTAAAGATTTCAAAAAACATTCATTTACCAGAAATAGTTGATGATAAGAAGATTCTAACATTTATTGAAGCTATAAGACGAGCAGATACTAAAGCAAATGGGTCCTATGCTGCTTGCATCACGGATCCAGATATAGAAGGCATTTTTGCAATTAAATCTGGTTCTTCCTTATATGCAGGAATTGGTTCCGATGAAAATGGCAATTTTATTGTAGTTTCTAGTGATCTGACATCTGTTCTTTCAAAAACTAGATTTTTAATTCCTTTAAAAGAAGGAGAAGGCTTATATTTTACTTCAAATGATTATGTGGTTTTCCCATTATCAGGGAATTTTTATTTTGAAAAACCAGAAGCAAAAAGATCCCGTTTAAATATCAAAGATACATCACTATCAAATCGGTTTCATTTCTATATGGAGCAAGAAATATACACAAGTTCATCAAATATTGATGATATATTTACATACTATTTCATTGATGATGAAAAGAAAGAAAAATATAAAGTTCTGGAAGAAAATGAAGAGTCATCAATGCAAATATATAATTCATTTATAAATATAAGCTCAAAAAAAACCAATGATGAAATTAAAAAATATTTCGTAGAACTTATTGAAAATAGTAAATTTAAATTATTAAAAGATAAGATTTACACAAATCATAAAAATCATGGACAGAATCATTCAAACAATTTTAAAGGATTTATAAGCGATGAAAAACAGCTTTTACTTGATATTTTTAAATTAGTTCCAGAATTTGAGCAAGAACTATTATTTATCGACGATATAATAATCTGGAAAAAACAGAGGAAAATATTAAACTATCTGAATAACTTGATAGAAGATATTAAAAAATGTTTCTCGTGTCAAGGTCGAGTTTTTGCAATAGCAAGTGGAACTTCATACCATGCAGCATTAACTGCATCAACTTTTTTTAGCAATCTTGCATCCTGTTCTTTATTTGCTACTGCTCCAGGAACATTCAGATCTCAATTTTTAAATAGTCTCACTGAAAATGATATCCTTATAGTGATAAGTCAATCTGGAGAAACAAAGGATCTTATCGATATTATTCAGGACTCAAAATCAAAAGTTAGTAACCTTAAAGTTGTTGGTATAGTTAATAATGAAAATTCTCGAATTCCACAGGAACTTTCAGATTACTTTTTACCGATACTCTGCGGCCCTGAAATAGCAGTAGCAGCCACTAAATCATTTATAAATCAATTGGTTATTCTCTATATCATAGCTTTTTATTTACAGAACCAACCTTATGATATTCTTCAAACTCAGCTAAAAATTAACCTTTTAAAGATTAAAAATCTTATAAATCAAGCACTTGATAAATGTGATAAAGACCTCACTGAAGTTGCATTGAAGTTGTTTTTGAAACCTTCAATACATATTTTAGGAACTTCACTTGTAGGTCTTGCTAAAGAGGGAGCTTTAAAAATAAGAGAAGTCGTCCTCAATCATACAGAAGGTTACGACGCAGCAGAGTTTAAGCATGGGCCAAACACCATTCTCGGGAAAAACACCATATTTTCGATATCAGATCTGGAAAAACTATTCAATAATTTTGTAGAGTTTCTTCGAATTCAGGTTGAACAAACAAAGACAAATGGTGATAAGATGTCTTTTGATGATATAATTTATTTCTTAAAAGATCTTGATAGTGTGGGGCTTAAGAAAGATACAGAGTTTATTGAAAATTTTAAGTTTGATGAAAGCGATCTCACTAAAAAAACATTATTTGATTTTATGAACAAGATAAGCCTTGAATCTTACTTCACAAATTACCCTCTTATCTTTATATGCCCACCTGATAAAAGAGATATACGAATAACCATATCTCAAATACATACACACAAGATAAGAGGAGCAGACATTATCTTGATAGCTGAATATAACCAGGAACTTTACAAATCTATTTCAGGTATTCCTGCTAATTCTAACAATTATTTTTATAAATATATAGAAATACCATTAACAGAAGATAAAAATTTGTTTGTTTTTCCCGCTGCGGTTGTCTTGCAAACATTGGCTTTTAAGATGTCGATGATGAAGATGAAATATTTAAATTCACTTCATATAGATAATCATGGAGTTCATCCTGATGCACCTAAAAATGTATCAAAGTCAATAACAGTTGATTAAAACTGGTCAATTCGATTAATGAGTAATTTTTGGCATTAAATGGATAGACAAAAAACATATATGTTCATCCTTCTTGTTGAAAAGCCAGTCCCTGATCCCAAAGAAAGACTAAACAAGTAGCATAATATAGTCTCGCTGTTTGATCGATAAATATGTAATTATGATTCTAGAAAGTTTTTTAGTAAATTTACTTGAATCATATCTTAGAAAAGATAGATAAATAATTATAAAACCTTTATGCTAAGTTTTATTCGACTACTATAATAACTGGGGAAGTTGGAGTCCCATCCTCTAAAAAACCGAGATAAAAATCTGAAATTTCAAGTTTAATTTCATTTATACTGTTTAGATCAAAAAAATTTTTGGCTACCCTGTCTGAAGAAACAGTAAACTTTGCATAACAACTAAGGTCAAACGATTCTGAAGGGTAACCACTTGAAGCAGGATAAACTGTAGATAGAAAAGTCCCATCTTCACAGCTTTGTGTATCTCCCACATAAATAGTTTTGTAGTCTATAGCCTCACCAGAGCCATTATCATAGGTAAAATATAGCTTTCCACCTGAAAACTTAATAATATTTGAAATATCTGAAATTGTAAATCGTACATAGATAGGATCGGTAATATAAAAATTCCCTTCTATTTCTAAAGCTGCAGAAATATTGACATTGGAAAGAGCTATATTTAAATATTTTTCCTCACCTGGTTCTGCTGAAAATGTTGAAGAATCTACTGTTAATATAGAGTAATTCCCGAGATTTGAAGATGTGACTGAGGTCTGTTTTAAAGAAAGAATGGTTAAATCGTAATCTCCAGGATACAGGTTGAAAATAACATCTTGATCACCTGATTGCCTCTCTATAAAAACAGCTTTTTTATAAGATGATATTAGTTTGTTATTAACAAATATAGCAATATGTGTCACATCTGAAGGTATAAGCTTCGTAGGCCAGGTAATATAAAACTTTACCATAGCATTTTCTACGATAAGTAGCTCAGCATTCCCTGAGCAGGATATACCAGAGGTTGATAAAAAAATAAAAAGGATAAAAGTTAATAACTTTAAAGATACATTTTTACTTAATTTCATCTTCAACTCTCCTATAATTTACTTGAATAAAGGTTATTTTGGTAATACTAATTTAAAAAAATGAAATTGTCAATAAAATGCAAAAGATCTTTGACAAAATGTATTAAGTGGCTTTCATATAACCTAAAAGTTATCTAACAAGGAATTAGCAATATAAGGTGTAAATGTTCGACTTTTCATAAAATTACTCCCTTTAATATTCAACTATAAATAGTCATTTAAAATACAAAAATTACATAAAATTTTAACTGCACTTTTTTTAAGCCAGACAGTTCATCAATAGCTATTTAAATTTTTAGAAAATTTGATTATTTTGAAAAATTTTTGAATTATTATATAATTATTATAAATCTTTTAAAAAATCACCGAATTTATAAAAATGACTTGAAAAATATCGTAAAAATACTAAAAAATAGATTGTGGAGGCAGCAAATGATATCGGTAGATAGAAATCAAATCGATAATTTTATCAATCTTGATTTTGATGAAATACTGGAGTTTTTTGGTGAACCAGACATCACAGATGAGATGAATTATTGGTTTTTCGATAATGATATTAGAAATATTCTTTTTATTGGCTATTTTGATAATACTAAAAATAGAGAGTTTGAACTTGTTCATAAAGAAGATGACCTGATGACAAAAAATGGACCTTTTAATGCTGATACTAGAACCTCAATGTATTTGACAAATTATTTGTATCAACAGGGTTATCCTGTTTTATGGCTTAGAGCCAGCTATGACTCAAAAAAAGAAAACAGTAGAGACTTTGAGATGAAAAGCGGGTTGGATATCTTTATTGATGATAATCTCGATATCGATCTTGATGATGTAAAACTCATAATTTTCCTTTATAATGAGGGACGAGATTACTATACAACTACTATCAAATTACCATCTAAATATAAATCAATAATCAAAGAATTTCAGCTTAAGGAGAGAATACTTGATATTCCAGATCTTGATTATTTATCTGATACTTTTCATATACCTTCGATAAATCTTGCCTGTGGCTTTTATAATACTGGAAAAGCAGATGAGAAAATCAACTATCTTGATATTGAAGATGCGATCAATGCTGCACTTGGAATCGCAGATGGTTTTTATAAGATAGAAAAGGAAACTTTGCCATTTAAAGACTCTGATGATGAGGAATATCAAGAAGAATATGATGAAGAAGAAAATGAAGATCTAAAAAAAGGTTATTTTGATAAAGAAAGTGATTATGAGGATGAAGAAGAAGATGATGATGATTATGAGGATGAAGATAAAGATGATGATGATTATGAGGAAGACGAGGATGATGAGGAAGACTATGATGATGAAGATTATTGATAATAAGTTTCTTTAAAAACAGCTCTAAATAATAATACTTAAAATTCACTTACTAAAGAGAGATGCTCTGATATATTCGTAAGATGGTCTCCAATCTTTTCAAGGTTAAGAATATAATCATAAACTATAGTTGAAAGAAATGGGACATCCTTATATTCTTGAAGAATATGAAAGTAATCCTGTTGACAACTATCACGAAGTTCATTTATTCGTGACTCAAAATTATGAGCTATTGAAAGGTCTATAAGTTTATCTTCTTTTAGATTTACCTGAATAAATTTGGTAAATTCGATAATCACATCAATCATATCAACAAGTTTATGAAGATTTTTTTCAGGTAAATTAACTCTCGAACCAATCTGTCTTTTATAAATATTGTAAAGATTTTGTTGATGATCTCCAATCCTTTCAAGATCATTTGTAGCATGTAAAACTTCAGGAATAGATGCAGCCACTTTCTCACCCATCTCATATGTTGCAAGCAAGGTTATATAGTTCGTTATTTCATATTGCTGAGTATCCATGATACTTTCATTTTCAAGAAGAACTTCAAGTTTTTGTTTATTTGGTTTATTTAATAAATGTTCACTTAAAGTCAGTAAACTTTCAACCGATAAGTCAAGCCCTCTATTTATCTCTTTTATAATCGCTTCTATTGCAATAAAAGGTGATTTCAAGAGGTTCTTATCAAGGAAAATAGCCCTTTTTGGCTTTGCATCCTCCTTCCCTTTAAAAAGCCACTCTATCAAAGCTGTATAATATTTCGTCAAGGGTAAGAAAAGCATCGTATTTAAGACATTAAATAATGTATGAGCATTGGCAGCCTGTCTTACTGGATCAGATGTTAAAGTAACATACTTCGTAAAGAAATTAACAAAGTGCTTAAATGGATCTAATAAAATCAGTACGATAATGGTTCCGATAATATTGAAACCAAAGTGTGCTGCAACGACTCTTTTAGCTGCCATATTTGAGTTAAGAGATGCCAGAAGTGCTGTTATGCAGGTACCAATATTGTTTCCTAGGATTAGTGGAATAGCACCATTAATGTCTACCAGGTTAGCCTGCATAAGAGCTAGGACAAGACCAACAGTAGCTGAAGATGATTGTATTACAAACGTGACTAGCATACCAGCTAGAACTCCACGAATAGGTTTATCAGCAAACTGTAAGAAAATATTTATTATTTTTGGAGAATTTTTTAAAGGAGCCACTGCCTCAGTCATCATAAGCATCCCATAGAAGAGCAAGCCAAAACCAACAAAAAATGTACCTATATTCTTGATTAAATCTTTATTAAAAAACATCATAAGCACAACACCAACCATCAAAACAGGCAGTGCGATGCTGGAGAGATTGAAAGCCATAATTTGAGCAGTAACAGTAGTTCCGATATTTGCTCCATAAACTATCCCTATTGCCTGAGAAAAAGTCATTAAACCGGAATTAACAAAACCTACTGTAAGTACCGTTGTCGCTGAAGAAGATTGAATCAAGGCTGTTACCGCTAAACCAACAAGAGTTCCTGAAAGTGGTGAAGAGGTTACCTTCTCAAGAAACCTTTTAACACTATGAGAGCTCATTTTTTTTAAGCTTTCGGAAAAAAAGTTTATACCAAGAAGGAATATTGCGAGTCCTCCAGCTGTCTCAAAGGCTATTGTCATCAAATTCTCCATAAATTAAGCAGTAAAAACATTTAACAAAAATAAAATAAATTATTAATAAAAAAATTCAATTTAAAATTTTGTTGATTTTTATTATTATTTTGTTAAAAGCAATTGAACATAATTGATTAGAAGGAGAAATTTATGCCAGACAAAATTCAAATGCGTACCCCACTTGTTGAGATGGATGGGGACGAGATGACCCGTGTCCTCTGGAAAATAGTTAAAGAAAAACTTATTAATCCATATGTTGATCTAAAAGTCGAATATTATGATCTTGGTTTACAAGCAAGAGATAAATCGGATGATAAAGTTACCTTTGAAGCAGCAGAAGCTATAAAGAAGTATGGTGTGGGAGTAAAATGTGCCACCATTACTCCAAACGCAGAAAGAGTTAAGGAATATAACCTTAAAAAGATGTGGCCAAGTCCTAACGGAACTATTAGAGCCATCCTGGATGGTACTGTTTTTAGAAAACCCATACTTGTTAAAAATGTTAAACCATCCATTCCATCATGGAAGAACCCAATAATAATTGGACGTCACGCATATGGTGATATATATAAAGGTCAGGAGTTACATGTTACTGAGCCTGGTAAAGCAGAAATTGTCTTTACTTCTGCAAGTGGAAAAGAAACAAGAGTCACAATCATGGAGATGAAGGAACCTGGCGTTATTCAGGGTATACATAATCTTGAGTCTTCTATTGAAAGCTTTGCCAGAGCTTGTTTTATCTATGCTCTTTCCGAAAAGGTTGACCTATGGTTTGCAACTAAAGACACTATATGTAAAGTTTACGACGGAGTTTTTAAAGATATTTTCAATAAAGTCTTTAACAATGAGTTTAAAGATAAATTTGAAAAAGCTGGTATTACTTATTTTTATACTCTTATCGATGATGCAGTGGCAAGAGTTATGAAGTCCGAAGGTGGTTTTCTATGGGCTTGTAAGAACTACGACGGAGATGTTATGTCTGACATGGTAGCATCAGCATTTGGTTCACTTGCCATGATGACTTCAGTTTTAGTATCTCCAAAAGGATATTTTGAGTTTGAGGCTGCTCATGGTACAGTACAAAAACACTACTATAAATATCTTAAAGGTGAAAAGACATCTACAAACTCAGTTGCTCTTATTTTTGCCTGGACTGGAGCCTTGAAAAAAAGAGGTGAACTTGATAATATCCCTCAACTTATTGCTTTCACAGAAAAACTTGAAAAAGCTACAATAAAAACAATAGAAGATGGCAAGATGACAGGGGACCTTGCAAGATTAGCTGACCCTGCTCCTTCACAATCACTTTCCAGCGAAGAATTTCTCGATGCAATAGCCAGCACTTTGAACTCTCTTAAATAGGTTTTTCTCTTTATTTAACTCAGGCATCTGATTTCTTCAGATGCCTTTTTTCTTATATGTTTTTTTCTCTATTTTATCAAATGTATTTGAACTAAAATCTACCCTATTTTGCTATTGTAATTTTTCAATTTTTCAATTATATTCTTTATGCGAGGTGTTTGTTAATGAGCAATAATCCAGGTTGGGTATATACTGAAAAAGTCAAGCAACACTTTTTAAATCCGCAAAATGTTTTAAATGTTAGTGAAGAAGAGTACAAACCAGATGGGGTTGGCATAGTTGGTTCCACTGCTTGTGGTGATATGATGGTTATTTTTATTAAGGTTAAAGACGATCGGATATATGATTTGAAATGGAAAACTTACGGTTGCGCCTCTGCGATAGCATCTACTTCTGTTCTTTCGGTTATTGTGACAAAGAACGGCGGGATGAAGCTTGAAGATGCATATAAAATAAAACCAGAAGATATAGTAAAAGAACTCGATGAGCTTCCATCAAATAAAATACATTGCTCCGTATTGGGTGATAAAGCTTTAAGAGCAGCAATAGATGATTATTTTAAAAAACAGAATATGGAAAACCCATATTCTAAAGATTTTGCATCACCTATAGTATGCGAATGTAACAATGTTACAGAAGAGGATATAAAACTTGAGGTTCTTGATGGAGCCATTAACCTTGAAACTCTGCAACAGAGAACAAAGCTCGGAACTACCTGTGGTAAGTGTATTGATAATGCAAAAGATATTATGAAAAAATATATAGATGAGTTTTACTCCTCTCCCACTTTTAAAGGAAAATAAGATAAAACGAGTATTAAAATGAATGTTTATCTTGATAATAATGCAACGACTCCTTTACATCCAGAGGTTAAAGAAGCCATAATCTCCTTTTTAGATTACTACGGAAATCCAAGTTCTATGCATGAAACAGGAAGAATGGTAAAAGAAAAGATCGAAGAATCAAAGGATATTATCAGCCAATTTTTAGGTGCAAAAAAAGAAGATCTAATATTTACCTCCTGTGGATCAGAATCAAACAATACTGTACTGAAATCTCTTTTGTTCAGCAAAAATAAGAATAATCAACTAATTACCAGCAAAATAGAGCATCCTTCAGTTATTGAAACAGCTCGATTTTTAAAAAACAACAGTATTCCTGTCTCTTTTTTAAATGTTGATAGTAATGGCCTTATCCTTTTCGACGAACTTGAAGAGGAACTTTCCAGTAAAACCGGTATTGTTTCAATAATGTATGCAAATAACGAAATTGGAACTATTCAACCCATCGATAAAATTGCTTCCATAATAAAAGAAAAAGCACCGGAAGCAATTTTTCACACTGATCTTGTTCAGGCAATTGGAAAAGTTAATATCAATCTCTCAAGTTTGCCTATAGATGCAGCTTCTATATCAGCTCATAAACTTTACGCTCCAAAAGGTTTGGGGTTACTTTATATTAAAGATTTTAATAAGATGAAGAAAAACTTCACCCCTTTGATACATGGTGGGCATCAAGAACAAGGTTTCAGAGCTGGTACTGAAAATACGCTTGGTATAGTGGCTTTAGCAGCAGCATGTAAGGCTTTGACCAGAGAGATGGATGAAGAAATCAAAAGAATAAAGCAGATAAGGGATTATTTTGAGTTTAGAATAAGTAATGAGATTGATAATATAATTATAAATGGTAAAAATTCGCCAAGACTCTGCGGAACATCAAATGTTACTTTCAAATTTGTTGAAGGCGAATCGATACTATTACGACTGGATTTGAACGGATTTAGTGTCTCAACAGGTAGTGCTTGTTCTACTGGAAGCCTTGAACCAAGCCATGTTTTGATGGCTCTTTACAACGACCCTGAACTAGCGCATGGATCTATCCGTTTCTCATTTGGTAGAGAAAATACAAGAGATGATGTGGATAAACTTGTAGCTGTGTTAAAAAAAGAAATTGGTTATTTAAGATCTATAAGCCCATTAAAAAATAAGTGACTGTTCAAATTGATTTAAAATCTGTTCTGGGGGTAAATTTACTTTTAACAATCTTTTTTCCAAAATCTAAGATCTATTATTTATTTTCAGGTTCATCCAGCAAATTTGGACTCTATTCCCAAAGTTGTGACTTTTGTACTTTGGACTGTATTGATAAAAGTATTTTCCCTGATTTTCGACTTTTTACTGCTGTAAATAAGTATGTACTTGCTGTATAAACGAGTATATTATGCTATAACTTTATTCTTTTAATATTATAAAGTACCCATTAAAGGGAAGTTCCTATTTTTTATCATAAACAAGACTTCTTAAGTATTTCATACGTTCTATCGTAAACTCTGTAGCATAATATGGATATATGCAGGGATTTTGATATAGAGGTTCTTCTATATTTAACCTTAAATTGCTCATTAAGCTTTCTTCTTTTGCAAGATCAAATATTTTTGTCCCGGGAATGGGCGAAAATTCAGCAAATCTTGGACTTATACCAAGTTTCAACGCACCTTTTACCGTTCTTTCAACTTCTGTAAAGTCTTGCCCGGGTAAACCAAATAATATATAGAAAGAAATAGATCTTTTATCAATATTAAACCTTTCAATATTATTTATAAGATGATTTAATTCATCCTGATTAAACTTATTTCCATATTTAAAGTCATCCATATTCAAAGATTCAAGTCCAAATCTAATCATTCGAAAATATTTAAGGTATTTAAAAATATCCTCATCTGCTCTTGCAATATGTATTGCATTTGGTAAATAAAATCTGAAATTTGTCGATATTTCAAGAGCTTTTTCCATGAAGGTGATAAAATGTTCTTTATCTATGAGTAAAGCGTCATCATAAAATGCTATATTGTATATTTTTCTTTTAGCAAAATAACGCATCTGGCTAAGAGAATAACCTATAGATAGTTTTTCAAACTTTCCACTTATTATATTTGAAGCACAATAAGGACATGAAAATGGACAACCTTTTGTTAATCGAATAATGCCATATGGAAGATCTTTTACTGCATCCCAATCTGGCAAAAAATCTGAAAATGAATCTGATTCATCATTATAATACTCATCTTGTTTATTGGCTTTTAATATAATATCACTACAATGGAGGGTATCGATATCAGTTAAAGAGTATCTTTTTAAAAGTTCCGATACAAATGAAACCACATTTCCAGTAAATACCTCATCAAATCCAAGAGTTTTAGCGTGTTGAAAATAGATAGTCGGATAAATACCTGATAAAATTACTTTTGTTCCAGGAAAATCATTTTTAAGAATTTCAAGTAATCTTCTCGCTGCAAGATAATGATATGTAAAAACTATTGATATTACTATAAAATCTGGTTCTGACATTTTTATTTTAATGAGGTTACTCACTTTTTCGAAATCCAATCCAAATCTATAGAATTCTCTATCGACAAATTGAAGCTGTTCGGGTTTATCAACAAGTTTTTTCCAGTATTTTCCACTTCCATTATCTTTAAATGTTGGAGAAATTGAACCTTTTTCAAAAAAGGTTTTATCAAATGTTCTATCAAGCGAATCTATGTATATAACATTGGCTCCAAATTTTTTACAGGCATAGATCGATTTTAATATCCCGAGGGGCTCTGCAAATAAATTGTACATAGCAAAATCAAGAATTGGTGGATTGATAAAAGCGATATTCAAGTTTGATAATAATTTTTCCTTTGATTTCATCAGCTTAAATAACTTTTTAACCTTAAAATTATCAAAATTATATGAGTAAATAAGGTACTTGCGGTTAATGTGTGCTTTTTAATATTAAGGCAATATTTATATAGTATAGTATAGTAGATAAATACTTGTTCATCCAGCAAGTGCATGCTTATTTTAAGAAAAGAAATGTATAAATCCTTATAACAATAATAATAAATATGATTGTTTATCTTTTACTTTTCTTTTTATAACTTACTTCTAAAAAAGAAGCGAATATAAAAAATAGGCTCCTGGTAATTCTTCTTTGTATAGCCAGGTCTTAAAAACTAACGAAGAGTTAGAAGATAATTTGCTGGATGAACCTTAAATAGAGCCATTTTGATAATTTTGCTTTAAGTCGATATATATTCTATTTGCTTGTTCAATATATTTATAATCCTGATCAACCAGAGCTCGTACCTTCCTGGCTGGTATCCCGGCATATAAATAGCCGGATTCAAGTGTCTTATTTTGTCCAATGAGTGAACCTGCAGCTATTATAACTTTTGAAGGGATATGTGCACCGTTAAGTACAATACAACCCATGCCAAGAAGCACATCATCATCAACTATACACCCATGCAATATCACATTATGTCCACATGTAACTCGCTTGCCAATAGTTGTAGAAAAATTGGAGTCGGTATGTATAACTGTTCCATCCTGAATATTTGTATACTCATCGATTAAAATTTTATTTAAATCACCCCTGATAACAATATTTGGAAGTAAAAATACATGTGATGCAATATAAACATCCCCTATTATTACTGTGGAATCAAACCCGTAAACATCTTCTTTTATGACTGGTTTCTTATCTTTATATTGAATAATTTTCATTCTCACCTCTTCTATCTATTGTTTTATTTAATTTCGTTTAAATATGTTTGAATATTGTAAGGATAACCTTTGATATTTTTAACTTTTCAGGGGATTAATAAAATAAATTCTTCAGAGCCAGGACAACTATAATCTTCCCTTCTATTTTTGCAAAACCCTTAACAAAATTGTTACCTATAAAATCGAATAATTGAGGTGATTTTTCATATTCATCAGATGATAAATACTGAACTTTAATAATCCTGTCAACCAAAATCCCAAAAAGTTCATTTTCAACCTTGCAAACAATAATACTTCGAGTATCTGAAAAATCCTCAAAGATTTGTGGCTCTATATTGGTTTTATCGTCTTGATCTAATTCTTTTTTCATGTGCTGATCAGTATCTGAAGTTGAAATATAAGAATTTACATCAAGAGAATCTTTTTCATTGGAAAAACTCTCAATATTAAACTCTTCTACCTTATCGTTTATATTACTTTTATTTGACGATTCTACGAATTCAACCTTTTCATTTTCAAAAGCCTCTAATTTACCACTTTTTTCACCAATACTGGCTAACTTCTCTACCGATATATTTTCAAGCTCTAATTTTTTTGTAAGATCAAAAATAGGTATAATGTCTCCCCGAAGATTGAGCAGTCCAATAATAAAAGGAAGGGAATTTGGAAGATGTCTTATCTTTTCAATCTCTTTTATTTCTTTAACATCGAGAACATCAAGAGCAAATTCGTATTTATCAATAAGAAAACGAATAACCTGAACTACTGTATTTTTGATCTTTTTGCTATCAATATCTTCATCTACTTTTGAAACAATATCATTTATACTCTTTACATGAATTTCAGCCATTAACTCCTCCCAACATTTTTACCGGTAAAATATTAAAAAAGATAAAAATCAACAGTCAGGAAATAAAAACAAGTTGAAAAACTAATAATATTATACAACAAAATAAGTATTACTCAACATTATTGTTTCAAAAGTAGGTAGCAAAAAGTCGAAAGCAAGAGGTTAAAAGTTTAAAAAAGAAAAAAGTTTTATGGATTGGTATTCTGAGTTCCAGTAGATTCAGTAGCTGGTTGAGTAGTTTCAACAGGAGTTGATTCTGGTGTTACCTGCTCCGAGTTGGTAGGCTGAGTCGAAGTTTTGGAAAGATCTTCAATGACTTTTTTATCCTGCATTGCCTGTCTATTGTATGCAAAAGCCAATAAAAATACAACAACAAAAAATACAACTCCAATACCCGTAACCAACCAGTTTAAGAGTTTTTCTTTTTCTGGACTCTGTCTTCCTTTTAAAGAGTTTTTTATCCTATACTGGTATACTACAACAAAGATCAATAGAAGAGAGAAAATAATAAATATAATTGTTAAAAAAGTAATCATGAAAGTTCCTCCTGCAAGAAATGATATTATGCCATCTTCGCCTTTTAGCGTGGTTACTTATTCTCTTTTTCTACATTTACAAACAATTTTTTGGCAAGACTTAACCTAACAAACAAGCGAAGAGCCTATTTAGAACAAAAATATTTTTTGTATTATTATCAAAAAAATCGCAGTGATATGAAAATATCATCAATGGCATAAAAGTGCAAAAAAAGTATAACAATCAAAAGTCGAAAGTCAAGAAGACTATATTTAAAAGTCTAACATGTAAATACAGCAAAATCAGCATTGAGTTACTTTATAATTAATAATCCTATTGAATGATTCAAATGACAAAGATGCTCCACCGACGAGAACTCCATCTATTTGAGAAACATTCATAAGATCATCAATGTTTTCGGGATTTACGGAGCCACCATAGATTATTCTAATAGAATTAGCAAAAACACTACCAACTATCTCCTGAAGGGTCGCTCTTATAGTTTTATGCATTAAAAAGGCATCTTTTGGTAGAGCATTTTTGCCAGTACCGATAGCCCATATTGGCTCATAGGCTATAACTATCCTGCCAGCACTTTCAGAATTATTTTCAAAGTTAATCTTTTTAAATATATACTCTATTTGATTTCTAACCTTTTCAAGATAAACATTATTCTCCCTTTCAGTAAGATTCTCTCCAACGCAAAGAATAGGGATTAAATCATTTTGCAAAGCTGAAAAAACCTTTTTATATACTATTTCATCGTTTTCGTTAAAGATGTTTCTCCTCTCAGAATGCCCACAGATAACATACTTTACCCCCATATCGACAAGCATCTGAGCTGAAACTTCTCCTGTGAATGCACCTTTTTTTTCAAAATACATATTTTGTGCACCAAGAAGTATATTTGAATCTTTAATCAATTCTCCGACTTTTTGCAGATATACAAATGAAGGACAAATGAGTATATCATCCCTTGCATTGCTGCATGAGTTTTTTAACTTTTCAACAAGTTCTATGGCTTCATTTAAGTTAAGATTCATCTTCCAGTTTCCGGCTATCAGCGCTTTCATAAAAATCCCTTGCTTTATTTTATTATAATATTTTACTCTCTTCGCAGTTTGGTTGCGAATAGACTATTTTAAATCTCTCACAAAATAGTTAGTCAGGAGAGCACTTTCAGAAGTTATTGGTAAAAATAAAATAATACTTATATTACTCGAAAATTGCAAGACCTGGCAATTTCTTTCCTTCGATATATTCAAGTGATGCTCCACCACCAGAAGATACATGGTCAAACTTTGATTCAAGTTTGGTTGCAGCTATAGCAGCGACGGAATCACCACCACCAACAACTTTAAAACTTTTGGTTTTAGCTATTATGGAAGCAATCTTAAATGTTCCCTTTGCAAATTGAGGAACCTCAAAAACTCCCAGTGGTCCATTCCAGAAAATAGTTTTAGCCTTTTTTATATAACTTTTGAAAAGAGTAATCGTCTTTGGGCCAATATCAACACCAATTTTATCGGGATCTATATCTGGTCCCTTAGATTTAAATCTTTTTGCCGATAAAGAAGTATCAAAAGCCATAATATGATCAACTGGAAGAACAAATTCCACCCTTGCTTTAGCAGCTTCACTTAATATACTGTATGCTGTCTGCACATATTCAGGTTCAATGAGCGATTTACCAACCTCAAGCCCATTAGCACGCAAAAAAGTATACGACATAGCACCGCCAATAAGTATATAATCGGCTTTTTTAATAAGCTGGTTAAGAACATCAATTTTAGACGATACTTTAGCTCCTCCAATTATTGCGACAACTGGTTCAACTGGATTTAACAGGATCTTATTAAGGTTAGTTACTTCATTTCTTATAAGGAAGCCATAATAGTGAGGTATATATTTTGCTATTGCCTCAACTGAAGCATGAGCTCTATGCGCAGCGCCAAAAGCATCGGAAACATAAAGATCACCAAGCTCTGCAAGTTTCTTTGCAAAATTATCATCATTATCTTCTTCTTCTTTGTAAAATCTAAGATTTTCAAGTATCAAAATATCTTTAGGTTGAAGTAAATCAATTTCACTTTTAACCTTTGGACCAATACAATCATCTACGAACTTCACAGAATTGTATTTAATCTGGTTTTCGGTCAAAATATTTTCTAATGCAGGTTTGATGATCCTTAAGGTTTCCTTTTCAGTCCTCTTCCCTTTTGGTCTTCCCTTGTGAGACATTAAAATAATCCTGCAGTCTTTTGATAAAAGATATGAGATCGTCTGGATGCTCATTCTTATTCTCGAATCATCTGTAATAGTCTGTCCTTGCTCGTCAGTAGGAACATTATAATCCACCCTTAAAAGCACTTTCTTACCTTGAATATCAGGCACATTTTCAATAAATAATTCTTTTGATAGCAACATATATCCTCCACATTTTACGAAGAATCGTTATTTTATTAATATTATTTTATTTAATCATGCATTCATCTACAATTATAATATACAAAAACCAGACGATCAAGAAAATAAAAGTTTTATTTTTTTTAAATTTATAGGTCAGTCATTATCATCAGCTTTAAGTACTCGAATAAAAGCATCTTGAGGAATATCAATATGACCAAAGCGCTTCATTCTCTTTTTGCCTTCTTTTTGTTTTTCAAGGAGTTTTCTTTTTCTTGTTATATCACCACCATAACATTTTGCCAGTACATCTTTTCTATATGGTGATATCGTTTCTCGAGCTACAACTTTTGCACCTATGGCTGCCTGAAGGGCTACAACGAACTGCTGTCTTGGTATAATATCTTTTAACTTTTCTACTATTTCACGACCTATTTTCTGCGCATTTGGCTCAAAAACGATCATGGAAAATGCATCAATTTTTTCTTTTGCAACTAAAATATCCAGTCTAGCCAATTTAGCCGGTTTATAATCATTAAAATCATAATCCAAACTAGCATAACCTTTTGAAGTAGATTTTAACTTATTGTAAAAATCAAAAAGAATTTCAGCCATTGGCATATCATATTTGAGAAGAATACGTTTTGAACCAAGATATTCAAGACCAATCTGTGTCCCTCTTGAATCCTCACAGAGTTTTATGCAATTTCCAACAAATTCTTCTGGAGTTATGATCTCAGAAATAATATAAGGTTCATAACTATTTTCAATAATCGAAGGATCAGGAAAATCTGCTGCTTTATCTATTTCAATAATATCTTTTTGCCCGGTAATCTTTATCCTGTATTTAACCGATGGCGCTGTGAGTATTATATCAATTCCAAACTCCTTTTCCAGCCTTTCCTCTATAACTTCAAGATGAAGCATGCCTAAAAATCCACATCTAAAACCAAATCCAAGAGCAGCAGAACTGTCTTTTTCATAAGTCAATGCAGGGTCTGTAAGCTTTAATTTTTCCAGGCTATCTGCAAGATTTTCAAATTGAGTAGAATCTAAAGGATATATAGATGAAAAAACATATTGCTTCACATCTTTATAGCCAGGTAGCGGATCGCTGCATGGATTTACCGAATAAGTTACTGTGTCTCCTATCCTTGCATCTTCAATATTCTTTATTGTAGCAGTAAAGTATCCAACTTCACCTGCTACAAGCTTATCTGTAGGAGTATATTTTAGCTTGAGATAGCCCACTTCTTCTACTATAAAAGGTTTGCCTTTACTATAAAATATAATTTCATCTCCGGGCTTAATCGAACCGTCAAAAAGCCTTATATGTACTACTACACCTTTATAATTATTATAAATGGCATCAAAAACTAAAGCTCTTAATGGTTTATATTCATCTCCCATTGGAGGAGGAATTATCTTTATAATTGCCGCTAAAAGCTTATCAATATTTATTCCTTTTTTGGCAGATACACTTACAATATCTTCTGGAATAAATCCCAGTTCATCTTCAAGTTCTTTGCTTACCTTTTCAACTTCAGCATTTATAAGATCAATTTTATTGATAACCGGAATAATTTCAAGGTCTGAGTCAAATGCAAGATGAAAATTTGTCAAAGTCTGAGCTTCTACACCTTGAGTAGCGTCAACAACCAGAAGAGCTCCTTCACAAGCAGCTAATGCTCTTGAAACTTCGTATGAAAAATCAACATGTCCGGGAGTATCTATAAGATTTAGAATGTATGATTTATCTTTATATTTGTATTCAAGTCTAACAGATTGAGACTTGATCGTTATTCCTCTTTCTCTCTCTATTTCTAAAGTATCCAAAAGTTGATTATGTTTATCCTTCTCCTCTTTAGGTAATAAGCCGCACTCTTCAATTAATCTATCTGCAAGAGTTGATTTGCCATGATCAATATGCGCAATAATACAAAAATTTCTTATATTTTCCATCTCGTATATATTACATAGTTTTCAAATTTTGTAAATTTGAAAAACAACTTTCAACCTTTTTAAAAAAAACAACTAATTTAAAAGATTCACAAATTATCCGGAATCTTGAGTCTTGTTCTATAATCTGACATTTGTTTTAAAAAATTTCCTCTGGCAAAACCTTTCGCCTGGAGATTTAAGATCCTTTTAAGATCATTTTTACCTATAGGCGAAGGTTCAAAATCCTCAAAAGGTGTTCCCGCTATTGGAAGAAAATAGTGTATATTTGCTGTAACATTATCATTCAATTTTTTTTCTAAAAATGAAAGTGTAATATCTCTATGGCTATCAGTTTCATAAGGCAACCCAAAAATAATATCAATTATTGGGATGAGAGATTTTTTGACTGAAAAATCAATAGCTTCATCGAGGATTCCCAGAGGATCGTATCTGCCAATAAAGTTCTGCAATTCTTTTGAAACAGTCTGAACACCTATAGTTAAAATCTTTGAAGCACTATACTTAGCTATAAAATCAAGGAATTCAGAGTTCAAATAACTAAGTGAAAGCTCAGATGGAAAGGAACCAAGATATATTTCTGGCTTTATTTGAAACCTATATGAGTAAGCTTGAACATCCTCAATAAGCTGGATCCATTGGTCAATCTTCTCAGATATTGAGCTTTTTTCAAAATACAAAGCAAGGTTAGGAGAAATAAATCTTATATGTTTCTTATTATTTTTAAGCTGGTAGAAAATAAAAATTTTAAGTATATCCAGATCTTTGCAGCGTGGGATTTTACCAAAAAAATAACCAACCTGGCAATATTTACAGGCTTGTGGACATCCTCTAACTATTTCAAGAGGATGGTAAAAATTATTTCTTATTGGAAATAGTGGGAAAAATTTAAATATATCTTTATAATCGTCGATTTGATTGATCTTGCAGTTAATAATTTCAAGTAAACTTTCAGTGAGAGATAATTCCTCACTATTTTTGATATAGTAATCTATAAGAAATTTCTTTGATCTTAACAAAGAAGCTGGTATTACATACAGATTTTTTGTTTGTTTTTCAGAAAAAAATTTGTCTGGTGAATTTATAGTCTTAAAGTTTATTCTGGAAAATTGTGAATAGCTGAATGCTATATCTGAGATAATAAGATCATCTATCATTCTTTTTTCAATTATTTGTAACAATTCAAAAAGATCTATTAAAAATAATTCCCCTTCCTGTATGGATAAAATATCAAAATATTTAAAATAAAGATCTGGAGCACCGACGACATCAGGTCCACCAGCTATAAATAACGAATCTGGAAAGTATTTTTTTAAAATATATACAGTGGATAAAAAAAATCGTCTGAACCATCCATGTATAGAGAAAAAAAAGATATTTAGTTCTTCGTTATCAACTTTTAATCGACTTTTCAAAATCTGCTGTTTGATATTTTCTAAATATTGCGAATCATCTAGATCCTGCGAAATATCCTTCAAAAACAAGATATCTACATCAACATTAAAAAACTCGGATATAGTTATTAATGGAGAAAATGAATATCTATTTTCTTGAATTGTTACTATTATTGATTTCATCAAGAAGATGATACCTTTTTTACAAAAAAATAAAAGGCTTTACCTATTACTTATCTGTAAAGTTTTGGTGTGCTTCCTGGATGATAACTTTTTTGATCTATTGATTTCATCTTTAAAGTAAAATAAAAACCAATCGACCGTGTCATTTAACGTTTGATCTATAGGTCTATAGCTATAACCAAGTTCATCAGTAGCTTTTTTGCAGCTTGCTTTCGCATTACTTTTTATAATAGTAAGTGATTCAGCAGTTACGAGAGGCTCTCTACCACGTCTATTAACAAAAATATCTTCAATATATGCAACAATAGATAATATAAAATCTGGAATACGTATAAGTTTTTTTTCTTTTTTTATTTTCAAACTTATCTGTTTGTAAAGTTCATCAAATGAAAGATATTCACCAGTAAGTAGATAGATTTCACCTTTTTTTCCATATTGTGAAGCAAGGATACAACCTTCAGCTACATCTCTAACATCTACAAAATTGTATCCTCCATTTAGAGTATACCAAACTTTACCTTTTAAATAATCAAGTATAAGCTTTCCCATACGCGATGGTCGGTAATCGAAAGGACCAATTATTCCTGAGGGACAAACTATCTTGCAATTCAGACCTTTCTCAACATATTCTTTGATCTTTAAAGTAGCAATAGCTTTTGTCTTCCCATAAGTCCCAATTGCATTGATAGGTGATATAGGTATAGTTTCATCGATAACAAATCCATTTATTAGATCAGCAAAAGAATGAATAGAAGAAACATAGACCATCGATTTTACATTTCTTTTCAATGCATTTTTAGCAACATTAACAACACCATTAACATTTATATCATATAAGACATCTGGTTTATTTGAAGTTATAGAAATCATACTTGCAAGATGATATACTTCATCAACTCCATCCATTATTTCATATATAAGTTTTTCATCTCTAACATCTCCATAAACAACCTCCAGATCGTAATCTTTTAAAGATGAAAGATCCTCGTTTTTTAATGCAAGAATTCTAACCTTTTTGTTTAACTCAATAAGTTTC
Organism: Exilispira sp.; assembly: GCA_012517545.1. Classification (GTDB taxonomy): domain Bacteria; phylum Spirochaetota; class JAAYUW01; order JAAYUW01; family JAAYUW01; genus Exilispira. Next base: position 4,750 of record JAAYUW010000136.1, on the reverse strand, counting down.
TTTACAAGAACACTTCCAAGAAATCCAGCTCCACCTGTTACCAATACCATATTTGCTCTCCCTTCGTATATTTTTTTTAATAAAATTCAAAAATCTCTACTTTTGTACAAATATATAAATACAAATATTTACTATCTAAAGATGCATGATAGTGTATTAATATTAATATTCTAAAATAAGAAATATTAATAAAAAAAACTGTAATATAAACATTAATAAGAAACAATGTGAGCACTCACTCACTATTAATTTAATAACACAATCATTTCATTTTGTCAACTAATTAAATAAATTTTTATGATTTTCTTTATTTTTTCTATCCACTTTGAATGAAAGAAAAATGCATTTAAATAAAAATGCTGAGGTATCCAATTTTTATAGATGTTAACTTTACTATAATATTAAATTGAAATGAATTTTTGATTAATGAATTTTCAAATGATAATTTAAAAGAAGATCTATAAAAAAATCATATTATTTTAAAAAAATGGAGATAGCAATATAGCTATCCCCCATAAAATAAATATGTGAAAAGAAATAAAATAGATTCATAATCTTTTTATCTATTTGTGAAAAGCGAAAAAAATAATTTTAAGGATGAATTTCTTTTAATTAGCTAAGATTTATAATTTTCAGAAAAATATTTCATTCCTTCTTTAAGAGCAGCAATATTAAGGTCAATAAATTTTTCCTTGCTTCCAGTAAGATTTTCCTTAAACACATTGATCATAGTATCGATACTGACTAATTTTTTAGCTTGAATCATAGCTCCACACATAACCATATTTATAATCTTTTGAGATCCTATTTTGCTAGCAATATCGTTTACAGGAATTTTGTAGACAATTACATCTGATCTATCAGTATCAATATCGATTATTGAAGAATTTATAAATAGAGCACCACCTTTTTTTATAGTTTTCTGAAATTTTTCAAGTGAAGGTCTGTTCATCGCTACAAGCATAGTACTTTCAACTATTACTGGAGACGCTATAGGTTCATCTGAGATTATAACATGACAGTTTGCCGTTCCACCTCGCATTTCAGGACCATAAGAAGGAAGCCAGGACACCTGTTTATTCTCTTCCATAGCCGCTTCAGATAAAAACTTCCCCAGAAGCATAACTCCCTGTCCACCAAAACCAGAGATTATAATTTCTTCGTGCATTAGTTTCCTCCCTCGCTTGCTGATACATCTTTGTAAACGCCTAATGGATAATACGGTTCCATATTTTCTTTCAACCAGGAAATTGACTCTATAGGAGTCAGACCCCAGTTTGTAGGACATGTCGAAAGAACCTCAACAAGAGAAAATCCTTTCCCTTCTATTTGCATTTGAAAAGCTTTTTTGATGGCAGCTTTTGCTCTTACTATATGAGGAATGTCGTATACTGAGACTCTGGTAATATATGCAGCGGAAGGGATAGTCGCAAGCATTTCAGAGACACGATATGGCATTCCACAATGTGCTGGATCTCTTCCATAAGGTGAAGTAGTAGTTTTCTGTCCTGGTAATGTTGTTGGAGCCATCTGCCCACCGGTCATACCATATATTGCATTATTTATAAAAATCGTAGTTATCTTCTCTCCACGATGTGCTACATGGACAATATCTCCAGTTCCAATTGAAGCAAGATCTCCATCTCCTTGATAGGTAAATACCACAGAATCGGGTAGCGCTCTTTTTATACCAGTAGCGACAGCGGGAGCTCTTCCATGAGCAGCTTCATGCATATCACAGTTAAAATATCTATAAGAAAATACTGCACAACCAACTGGAGCAACTCCAATGGTTTTATCCAGTATATCAAGCTCAACCAAACATTCAGCAATCAATTTGTGAACGACTCCATGCAAGCAACCAGGACAATAATGAAGAGGAGTATCGGTTAATCCTTTAGATTTTTCATATACTATCTTTCCCATTATTTTTCCTTTTTAATTTTCTTTTAAACCAAAAGCATCCTGATAAAAGCGATTTAAGAAATTATTAATTGGATGCTAAAATATTATACTCTTAACTCTTTCGAAAATCTTATAATATAGATTTTACATAAGAAATTATTTCTTTAGGCTCTGGAACAATTCCACCAGTTCTTCCATAAAAATACACTGGCTTTTTACCATTAACAGAAAGCCTTACATCTTCAACCATCTGACCACTTGACATTTCTACAGATACAAATGCTTTAGCCGAAGAATTGCTGGCATATTCGCCTATTATTTGCTGTGGGAATGGCCATAGAGTAATAGGTCGAATAAGACCGGCATGGATCCCTTCCTCCTCCAGTTTTTTTATAACATATTTAACTATTCGAGAAGTTGTACCATAAGCTGTAAAGATAACATCAAGTTTAGAGTCCATCTTATACAACTCATATCTAACTTCTTTCTCTACAACTTCTTTATATTTTTTCTGTAGTGCCAGATTTAAGCTTTCAAGATCTTCTGGTTCCATAAAAAGCGAGTTTATTATTCTTCTCTTACCATCGGGAGAATTCCTTGTACCAGTAGCTGCCCATGTTTTGGGAGGTAATTTCTTATTTGTAGCCTCTTTAAATTCAACAGGTTCCATCATCTGACCTATCATACCATCACCTAAAACCAGAACTGGGTTCCTATACAGATCAGCCAGATCAAAAGCATCATACATGAGATCCACAGCTTCTTGAATCGAGGAAGGTGCTAGAACTATAAGATGAACATCGCCATGAGTAGTTCCTTTAACTGCCTGATTGTAGTCTGACTGAGCAGGGGCAATATTACCAAGTCCTGGACCACCTCTTACCATATTTACTAAAACACATGGAAGTTGAGCTCCTATAATATAGGAGATTCCTTCAGCCATCAATGATATTCCTGGTGATGAAGAAGATGTCATAACTCTTGCACCAGAACCAGCTGCACCGTATATCATGTTGATGGCAGCAAATTCTGCTTCAGCCTGTAAGTAAACTCCTCCCCTTTTTGGTAATTCTCTAGACATATATTCTGGAATTTCATTTTGAGGAGTAATCGGATATCCAAAAAAGAATCTGCAATTTGCTCTTATTGCTGCTTCAGCAACAGCTTCGTTTCCTTTCATTAAAATTTTCTTTCCCATCACATCCCTCTTTTATTTTAAACTAATCAAACTAGAAATACTTTTTGCAGTTCTATCAAAAAATATTTACCAGGCAAACACTTCTTTATAGTAAATTCTATTTTTGTAGGTACTAGAAGTATTAGATTGATATAACTGCATTTATCAATATCTATAGTTTTAGACTTCTTTAATCTATCCTTTCAACTGTAATAACTGAATCTGGACAGATTTTAGCACAGCTTCCGCATGCATTGCACTTATCCATATCTTTTACAGTGGCAATATTGTACCCTTTTGTATTCATTCTGGTAAAATCCATAATAACAATTTTTACAGGGCATACAGTGGTACATAGTTCGCAACCCTTGCAGGATTCAGTAGCAAATGTAACTTTTCCTTTTGGCATGAATTCCTCCATTTTATTTTGATAAAATCTTTAAACACATTATGAATAGTATTAATATTAAATAAATGAAAATGGAGAATGAAATTTATATTTAATAATAAAATTCGATAAAAATCATAATTTTAATCAATCAAGATTATCCATCCCCAACCAGACTGGTCGTAATGTGAGATCAAGAGGAAAAACTTCCTGCGCTTTAGTCTTAAAATTTGACTTATTATACTCTTCTAAAAGCCAGCTTGGTAATACAAGATATCTATATGGAATAGAAAGTATTTTGCTAACCTCTATGCATACTTCTTCTCCCCTGTTGAGATCAGCAAGAGAAGTTTCAAAAAGAAGATGAGTGGAATTAACTATGCCTGAAACTTTTAATCTTGTAGCATTTTCTATATCTTTAAGAAAAGATAAAACTCCATCGAGATTCTCTGAAAAAGGTCGATTAACATTCACAAGGTAAAATAAATCGTAACCAACTTTTGAAAGGATCTCATTATACCTTCCAAGTGCTTTAGAGCCTGCGGCATCTCCACCAAGATCTATAACAAGATTGATATTGTCATCAAGTATTGCAGCAGCAACTTCTTTTGGAATAGCCGGTAGATCTGCATGAGTGGCTTCTCGTGAGGGACCTATAACTTCTATACTATATTTACCTAAAAAATCAGTAATACCTCGAGTAGTAAAATAGGGATTGACAATATCAAGATCAACAACTGCAACTTTTTTATCCAATGAAGAAAGTGCAATAGCTAAATTTGAAGCGAATTCACTTTTGCCAACTCCATAATGCCCGGAAATAATAATAATTCGCTTATTTTTATAAAAATCCAAATAAAAAATCCTTTTTTATAACTTAATTTATATTCGTAAAATGAAAAAAAATGTCAAGAGCAAAAATTTTCTTGATTTGATTTTATTTTGATATACAACAGTCAAAAGTTGAAAGTCTAAAGTCCGGGAATAAACTTGACAATACTACAATCAGAAGTTTATTTGAAAGTTTTTAGTTATTTATCTGGTTACTTCCGGTTAATACACACTTTTTAACATTAAAGGAAAAAATGTATAGCATAGCATATAAATACTTGTTCATCCAGCAATTGTATGCTTATTTTAAAAAAAGAAATGCATAAATCCTTATATAAATAAATGATAAATAGGATTGTTTATTTTTTTGCTTTTCTTTTTTCTTTTTGTCACTTAACCAAAACAAAGAAGCGAATATCGAAAATAGGCTCTTTGCAATTTTTCTTTGT
>JAAYUW010000135.1 GCA_012517545.1 Exilispira sp. | reverse complement strand
GGATTGACATTACCTATTTTTTCGTAATGTCAAAAGTTTTATTTGAAAGGATTGACATTACCTATTTTTTCGTAATGTCAAAAGTTTTATTTGAAAGGATTTACCTTACCTATTTTTAGTAATGTCCAGGCTTTAGAGCATATGATATAGGTATTTACTAAGTTGACAAATCTGATAACGATTCCAATTTTTTATTTAACATCATATGGAAAAAAAATAGTTTTGTATTATCATTTGCTAAACAGCTTTCAAGAAGTATCTCGATTTGAAGAAGTACCAAAAAACAGCAGGGATAAATCTATGTTTGATCAACAACTCATAAAAAAATATTCTAAAACATTTAAAGCAGGAAGTCAGATATTTTCAGAAGGTGATTTTGGAAGAGAGATGTATATAATTCTTAAAGGGGAAGTTGAAATTTTTCGAATCCTTGATGGGAAAAAGAGTCAACTGGCTGTTTTAAAGCAGGGTGATATATTTGGGGAACTCGCCATAATAGATAAATTTCCCAGATCAGCAAATGCTATGGCTTTAACAGATTCAATAGTACTTGCAGTTAACTCTTCTGCTTTTGAGTCGGTCATTCTTGAAAGTAAAGATTTTACTAAAAAGATAATAAAACTTCTTTCAACTAGAATACGAAGGACAAATGATATAGTCCTTTCCATTTACAAAAAAGATAGAGAAGATAAAATAATATCAGCCCTTAATTCATTTTATAACATAGAACTTGCCGCAAAAAATATCAAAATTAAGGGAAAAATTGAAAAAGATAAGTTTTTAAACTATATTGAAACTTATAAAGAGCTAAATCCAAAAATGGCTGAGCAGTATTTACTTGACCTTAAAAAACAGGGGAAAATTGAGCTAGATGGAAATATTATCACACTTATAGACATAGATAGAAGACAGAAACAAAGTGAGTAGCATTCATCTAAAAGCTGTAAGGCGATTTACACTCTATCCATGATAGGTATAAGACAGATAAAAACAAGTTCTTCGTTTCCGCTATTATAAAATTGATGCTCTTCAAATGGAGGGATAAGTACAACATCACCTTGTTTTATTTGTTTTGATTCACCTTTTGAGTTTCGTAACTCTCCACTTCCTTTTAAAATATAGTTCTCATGTTCCCACTCATGGGAGTGAAGAGGTGTATGGCCATTTTTAGCAATTCTGAAAATACGCATAATGAAATTTGGAGCACCCTGTTCTTTGCCTATTACAACTTTAATCTCAGCATCCTTAGCACCCTCATTTGTTAATGGCTCAAAAGCAACTGAATCGGTAGATTTTGTATATATCTCCAATTTTTGCCTCCTTATCAAAATTCAATCCTGGATCTAATAAAAAATATCTTTGTAATATATTAACAAATTAGCTGACAATAGTCAAAATATATGAATATGTTATTACAAAAAAAATAGAATTTTTTATTTAAAAACATCAAAACTGACTGTAAATAAAGCTAAAATTGAGTTTTAAAAAAGATAAAAAAATAGAATAAATTTATACAAAAGTTTAAGTTTTAGAAAAACTATGCAAAATACATAAAAACCCAGATAATTAAATCAATACCAAATATCAAGAGAAGACTTAAAGATGGAAGCATGGATAGGGAAAAAAGAGTAAATAAACCATTATGAAATAAAAGAATAAATTCATAAAAAGAAATTGATAATAAAAATAATCCAAGCAGGAAGAATATGATTTGAAAGATATTACCAAAACCAGAGGTTTTTTTCATACCAATATAGCTTAATTTGAAGGCGACCACAAGGGAAAAAATAAGGCAAAGATACGATATTATCTTGTTTTTAATATAATTGGTAAACAATATAGGTGAATAGCCAATGTCTGTTATAAACTTTTTTAAAGAAAAGATGGTATAAAGAGGGAATTTGTCAAAAGTTTCATATAAAACTATATTTTTAAAAAAAGCTGGATTTACATCAAAATAGGTCATTACATGTTGCTGGTCGGTGCTTTTAAATATAAAGTATGTCTGTATTTTTTTACCATATTTGTAGTATGCAGTTTCTTTAGTATCAAGATTATAGATATGTATATCAAAAAGATAGATATCATCAAAGTAGTATACAACTTTTTCAATATATACAAGATAGGAAACCTGATCTTTTTTTGCATCGTTAAGCTTGAATAGTAGCGAGTTTAAACCAGGATAGTCGATCTTTTCTGCTGCATCACTTACAAAAAAGTCCAGTTTTTTATAGAGATTCGTGGCTTCTTCTAAATATGGAGTGATGGATTTGTCATCTGGATATTTTTTGTGAAGAGCGGTAAAAAGTTTGTAGGCTTCCACATATTTTTTTTCTTCTATATATTTAATGCCAATTTTTTTCTGCTGCATTATATATATTTTATCGTTATTTTTAGAAAGTGATTCAGTCTGGTAGAGATCTTTTACCTTATCGTAAAGTTGCTTTGCATTACTATCATTAGGAGCTAAACGAAGGTATCTTTCCAGATAATATATAGCAAGGATATATTCTTTTGTCTTTGTATAATAGAGTGCAAGATTGTAAAGATTAGCAGCGTTTATCGGTGGTGCCGGTGTAACCTCTGGTTGTTGTGGTTTTGGTATTTTACTGTATTTTTTTCTTTCAAGTTCAGCGACAAGATCTATAACATCCGTATTTTTAGGTTCAAAGGTTAAGTACTTTTTATAGTAAGTAATTGCCTGATCATATTTCTCTGCAAGTTCAAGCTCCTTTGCCTTTTTTAGATATTGATAACTTAGTTTTGTTGTGATCTTTATTTCAGATACTTTTGCATCGAGTAAAGGTTTTACGCTTTCATTAAGAACAGCACTGAAGACGAATGCAAAAATAAGAAAGATAAAAAAAGCTATAACATAATCAATATCATTTATATCTGTTTTGTTTTTTATTCGACCAATACTATATAAAAACCCAAAAGAAATAATTACCGAAGCTGCTAAAATAAAGGGAAGAAGTTCTATAACAAGGACAAGAGTGGAAAATATAACATACTGACTTTTTGATTTTTTTAAAACACTTTCAACATCATAGGTGATATTTTGATAAATAAAAATTATAACAAGAAGTATTAATATTATATAAAAAACAAGGGTAATTGTTTTTTGCAGTATATATGAAGAACCTTTGCTTTTTGCCATTTTATATCCTAAAAAGAATTATTTTTTTAACCTTCTCATCTGTGCTTTTTCAGCCTGTGAAACCTTTGACTTGAAGATTTTCTTACCATGCTTTATATACATTATTAAAATTTCGAAGATAAGAAATATTGCATAAACTATTGATGGAAACAATAGTATATATTTTTTTTCAAGTTTAAGATCTTTAAGGTAATATATAGAAAAGTGATGCAAATATAAAAAGAGATAGATCAAGATACTTGTTATTATAATGGATTCTATGTAGGATGGAAACTGCCAGTTTTCATTCAAAACAATATAAGGTATCCAGCAAATAACTAAAAAAAGAGTAAATAGATAAATGATGAAATATATGCCACTTTCAGTTATTGTTTTTTGAATCTCTAAAAAATATATGTTTCCTTGTTCTATTATCTTTTGAGTGAATGATAGAGATTTTATTTCTCCAATTGCTGGAAAGTAAGGGAAATCTTTTCCAATCCCGGATTCAAGTGCATTTATAGTTATTTTGTTTTTGTTAAGATTTATGGTAAATTGACTAATCTTAAATCTATCATTTTCAAAAAAATAAGCTTTCCCATTTTCAAAATAAAACTGATAACCAGGGTAAGTGACTATGGATTTTTCATAGATAAAGGGGATAGAATTCGCGATTTTTGGAGAATACAGCCCTTTTATCGTTTTTATCCTTGTTGGTTCTTGAAAAAATGTAATATATAAAGATCCAAATATAATAAGGCAAAAAAATATTATCGCAATAAAGGCTGAAGTTTTAGATGCATCTTTATTTGCAGCATAGAAAAAGGCTACTATTGCAGTAATAAAAAGGCTTATTGGAATTAAACCATAGAGAATGATATCCAATTTAATTATAAAGTAATAGAAGATAATAAAATTCGAATAGAGAGTTTTTAGTCTCTGGATCTCGTCTGCATTGCAACTTAGAAAAACTGAAATAACTATGATTAAGGAGAGAATAAAAATAACAAGTAGATACTTTAATACATAAATAGAGTCGGTTATTATCTTTTTCATGTTGAAAGAAAATCCTTTCTTATCTATGATTATGAAATTTACAAATCAATTTTAACTTAAAAATTAAATAAATACTAGAATTTTTAAAATTCAGTTTTGTGAAAATATCCAAACTATAAATCTTGTAAAATTTTGAAAAACAACTATTATTTTATTGTTTCATTATTGTCAGCCAACTTATGTAGCTTTCCTCATTTCCTTTTTATCCAGTAAAAGTTTGCTTTTTGCCACTTACAACAGTCAAAAGTTTAAAGTCGAAAGTCAAAAGTCAAGCAAAAAGTCAAATTTTTTCTCAAATTTGCCCATACCTGGTTGTGAAGAGCCTGAAAGTCAATACTTGAACTTATCTTTTCGCTTGATCCAGATGAAAATAAATAACCACCTGTCGAATTTAATCTTGAGTTAAGCTAAAAACAACAAAAATTGGAGTTAACTTTGAAAAAATTTAGTATTTTTATTTTTTTCATAATCTTCTTTATAATTTTATCGTCACAAAATACCAATTTTTTTTATGATATCGTATCAGATTTTTCGATAAATTATGATAATACGCTACTTTACTATTATAGAAGCCTTCAAAGGCAGAAAGAGCAGTTTTTTATATACGGTTATGATTTGACTACAAGCCAGTTTTATGGTTTTTCTCCATCAAGCGAATTTGTTACCACTAAACCATATAGTAATTTTGACAATTCAGCAATGGCTTACGGAGCCCTATATGAGGGCAATGATTTTGTCTGGTACAAAGACTTTAAAGAGAAAAAGGGGTACAAAATACTTTACTCAATTTCTGGCAGACTTTCATGCTTGGCACTTGATAGAACTGGAAAGAACATTGCAATAGGTTTTGATTACCTTGATCCTCAAAAGTTTATATATATATCTGGCGTTAAGGAGTTTTATACTTACCCTCTTTCAAATTTTGGAAATATCGAGCATCTTTTCTTCACAATTGATTCTAAATATCTCCTTGTCATCTATCGATATAATCAAAAGTACTATGCGGACCTTCTTACTCTGGCTGAAAATCCTTTTTCAGCATCAAATTTCAAACCAGATATTATTCGAATAGCTCAGGGTGCCGATAATATGCTCTTTTGCAATGAATTTATGCTCATAACAGAGGAGAAGGGTAGCATTTTTCTCTATGATTTAACCAGTTACGAGAAAGCCCGTATAAACCAGCTTCACATTTTCAAAGATTTAAATCTTCCGGAAAAAGCTATTTTTCTTATAAATAGTACTCTTTACGATGAGCAACTTAACAAAATAAATTTTGATTTTTCGCAGTTGACCAATTTTATATCAACCGGCCAGAATTTCAAAAATCAAATAATTTCCTCTATCTCAAATTCTGATGATCTATTTTTTTCACAGAATTATCTTATTTTAAAGGATATGTTGTCAAATCAATTTTTTATTTTCTTTTATGACCCAGAGGCAAATACTTTAGTAGCGTTAAATAGCTTTCCAGCAGACAGTGACTTTTTTAAAAGCCATGATTTAAAAAACATAAAGGCAGTTGATAAATCTGGAAATATCTTTGTTTTATTTTATTTTAATGACCATACTTTTGAAAAATCATATTCAATTTATTATCTTGATTTAAAAAATAATGAACTAAAAGTAGTTTTTTCAGATAATATTTTAAGCATTGATAAGATTATCCATAGAAAAGATGGAGCGTTTATCCTCGTTAAAAAAGCATATACAAAAGGTGTTTTTAGAGAATTATTTCAATTTAACTATTCCAATCAAAAGCTCTTTAAAATCTCAGGTTATGAAAATGTTTTAGATAGTGAACTTCCATTTTTAAAGAGAAATTATTGATTTATTATATTTTAATCTTTATAATTTTTTTTAATTTAAATTATACTTTATAAAAAATACTTGCTGTCTAATTGCTTTCATCATATTGTTGGAGATAAATTCACATTTTTGTTTTTTTATAATTATTGTCTAAAATTATTAAGAATAAAGGCATACAAATATTATTTATTTTACCAGGGCTTGATATTGTTTTCTTAATAAAAATAATTGGATTATTGAAATTAATGGCTCTCCTGCAAAAAGGTAGATTTTGCTAGCTTTTTATTTTTCTTTTTTGCAGGTTAGAGCCATTAGTCGCGCTCCTGCACATATTTGTTAGATATTTTTTTTAAATTTATACCTTATTTCAGGAGCGCCATTAATGGCTTTATTTTTTAGAGAGATAATACAATTTTTTTGAATACTTATGATAAAATTAAAATAAATTAATCCTGAAAGGGTCTTTATGAATATCTTAATATATGGCTTTGGAGCTGTTGGAACTGTGCTTTCGACATGTTTTAAACTATCTAAAGGGGATAATATTTATATTTATCGTAAGCATAAAGCAAATCATCATGAGTTTGTGCCACAGGTGGAAATAGCGACAGGCATAAGGCAAAAGGTTTCTCTTTTTAGCAATCCAGTTAAATTCTGGGACAAAGAGAAGATAGATATTGCATTTATTACCTTAAAAGCCTCTACTCTGCCAGATTCTCTCTTATATTTGAATGAAAATATTTCTAAGGACACACTTGTAATCTCTTTAATGAATGGCATGGGATGGGAAGATTATTTTAAAGATTACAATATCTACTATGGTCTTATAATGTATAATGCTTACAAAGAAAATGATGAGAAAGTTCATCTTGCCTCTAAAGGAGAGATACTACTCGATAGTAGAATTGAAGGAATGATCAAAGATAAAGTTTGTGGCCTGCCATTTGTTTTTACAGATAATATTTCAAGTTATAGATATAGAAAGTTATGGTTGAACACTTTAAACGGATTTTTGAGTTTATTTAATCTTTCACTTTATGAAATTTTCAATGATAAAGAAAAAAACAAAGACGGTAAGATTCTAAGCTTATTTGGAGCTTTTTTAAAGGAAACGGAGGTTTTGTATGAACTGTTGAGCATCAAAACAGACAGATTTAAGTCTCTGGATCCTCAAGATTTGATTGAGTTAATAGATAAAATAGATAAAAAACTTGAACTTGATGACAGACAGAAAAATATGCTTGTCAATTTCACAAGGGGAAAGAACTCTACCTTACAGTCGATAGAACAAAAAGAAAAAACTGAGTACAGGTATATTGGTGGGTATTTAACAAAACTAGCAGATAAAGTTGAGTTTAATTATCAGTTAAATAGATTTGTAACAGATGAAATAGCATACTACGACAAAACTCTTTCTTTAAGAAAAATAGACGAGCAAACATTAAATCAATTTTTAAAATAGAGCTGCCATAAATGATTATGAGCTGGATGGTGAGCTGGTAAACGAACTAACATCAAATCAATTTTTTAAGCCTATATAAAGAATATGGAAAGCAAAAGATTAAATTTTCAGAGATTAAAAACTCTTCAAAGTTTTGAAAAAGGATATTTCAAAAATAGGCTCTTCGCTATAGACAAAGTGTGCAAAAATATTAAAAGACAACTACCTGTGAACCGGTGATTTTACCATCTCTTAGAAGATTTATGGCAATATTAAGATCTT
>JAAYUW010000134.1 GCA_012517545.1 Exilispira sp. | reverse complement strand
TTTTCTGATGTTTTTAGGGATATCAAAAAACCTGAATAGTGAGTAGTCATGGTAGACAAATAGCTTACCATCAGCTGAAACATTTGCATCAAGCTCTGTTCCATCTATATCGTAAGTTGATAAAAGTTTAAACGATTCAATCGAGTTTTCATGTTGTAGAACAGGGATGCCTCTATGACCAAGGATATATGGCGTTTTATTTAGTATAAAGTCTCTTGGTTTATACTTTAACTTAAAGTAGTGGAAAAAACCCCTGTACAATAAAAAAATAATAATAAAAATTAAGAACAAAACCAGAAGAATAGACAAGATGCAGGTTAAAAGCAGTATAAAACCATTGCTTGAGGCAAGATTTTTGCTAAACTCCCATAATATTGTACCCGCAGTCAACATAGATTGTTTCTCCTGTAATTCCAGTTGAAAGATCTGATACGAGAAAAGCGGCAGCATTGCCAACTTCGCTTGCGTTAACATTACGGCGAAGAGGTGCTTTTATAGCTACATGATGAAGTATCTTTGAAAAGCCGGTAATTCCTCGTGCTGATAATGTGTTGATAGGACCAGCAGAGATTGCATTTACACGGATATTATCTGGACCGAGATCAGCCGCTAGGTACCTTGTCGAGGCTTCGAGAGCTGACTTCGCAACTCCCATAACATTGTAATTTGGAACGACTTTTTCGGAGCCATAATAGGTAAGAGTAACTATGGAGCCACCACTTTTCATAAGATTCGCCGCTCTTTTTGAGGTCGCAACGAGTGAATAGGTAGATATATCAAGTGCTATGCTAAATCCATCTCTTGATGTGTCAATAAAACGGCCATCAAGATCAGTGGTTTTAGCGAATGCCACAGCGTGGACCATAAAATCTATAGAATCCCAGATGTTTCCAACAGATTTGAAAAATTCATCTATTGAGCTATCCTTTGATACATCAAGGGGAAAATACTTTGCGTTTATCTTATCGGCAAGAGGAGCAACCCACTTTAAAAATCTATCATCAAGATAGGAAAATATTACTTCGCCACCGAGATTATTTATCGCTTCACCGCATGCCCAGGAGATAGAATGAGCATTTGCAAGACCTAAAACTATACCTCTTTTATTTTTTAATATCATAATTATTCCTTTCTCTTCATATATTTGAAGAATTATTCCTTACATTTTTTTACTTATTTCTTTTATTTTTTGCATTTCTCTCTCCGCTTAAATTAAGGTACAAAATCAAAATAATTAAACAGATATATGCAGGAGAGTCACCTATTTATTATTTATTTCTAAGTTGCTTGATTTTCTTTGTTAAAAGTGGGATGACTGTGAAAAGATCTCCTACGATTCCATAATCTGCAACTTTAAATATTGGTGCGTCAGGGTCACTATTTATCGCTATGATAGTCTTGCTTGACTGCATACCAACAAGATGCTGGATCTGACCTGAGATACCACATGCGATATAGATCTTTGGGTTTACAGTTCTTCCAGTTTGACCAACTTGATGCGAGTAAGGGATCCAACCAGCATCAACGCAGGCTCGTGAAGAACCAACAGCTGCGCCGAGAGCTTCTGCAAGTTCCTCTATAATCCTGAAGTTTTCAGCGGATTTTAATCCTCTTCCTCCAGAAACTATAATATTTGCCTCTGAAAGATTTACTGTACTTATCTGTTCCTTTATAAAATCGAGAAATTTAACCCTGGGGTCAATAAATTTCTCATCAAAATCAACTTCAACAATCTTCCCCTGATGGTTTTCATCTATTGCAGCCTCTGGCATAACTTTATGCCTTACTGTGGACATTTGAGGTCGGTATGATGTACATACTATCCTTGCCATAATATTGCCACCGAATGCTGGCCTTGTCTGAACAAGTATTTTTTTATCTTTATCGATATCAAGACCTGTGCAATCGGCTGTTAAACCAGTCCGAACGCTTACTGCTATCCTTGAAACAAGGCTTCTTCCAAGTGTAGTAGCTCCGGCAAGAAAAATCTCTGGTTTAAATCTCTTTACAAGGTCAGATATAGTGTTCGCATAGGTTTCCGAAGTATAATGAAGCAAAGCTGGGTGATCCACAAGATAGACAATATCTGCACCTCTTTTTATAAGGGAATCTGTAAGGTTTTTAACATTGTAGCCAAGTAATACTGCTGCACAGTGAGTATTTAAATCCTCTGCAAGCTTTCTGGCTTTACCAAGAAGCTCAAATGTTATTGAACTAAGTTTATTTTCTTCACATTCAGCAAATACCCAGACTCCACTGTATGATGACAGGTCATCCTTTACGATAGTTTGTCGTACAACTTCGATAGCCTCAGAAGGACAGGCTGAGACACAGGACATGCAGAGTGTGCATCTGTCTGGATCTATCTGGGCAGTATTGTCAATCATGGAAATGGCTGCAGCAGGGCAAACTCCAGTACAGATTTCGCAACCAGTACATTTATCTTTAATGACTCTAATTCCACTCATGTTTGTTTCATTCATATTAGTTTGACTCATAGAAGATCCTTTATCTCATTTAGTAATTGATCAACAACAATCTCGGGTTCACCGTGAAATATCTTACCTCCCACCTTGTGTGGGGGGGTAAATATTTCCACAACCGAAGTTGGAGAGCCAGAAAGTCCGACATCAGTATCAGGTAATTGCAGTTGTTTATTTGTAACCACCTGAATCTCTGCACTTTTCGCTCTCATCTTTCCCTTTAAAGATGGGGTTCTTGGTTCGTTTATCTCTTTTACAACTGTTATAATAGCAGGTAGCTTCACCTCGAGAGTTTCAACTCCATCCTCGAGTAACCTATTTACAATTATCTTTTTATTTTCTGAAAGTTCCACCTCTTTTAAATGGCTAACATAAGTAGCAGAGGGCAGTTTCAGATGAGCCGCTATGCCAGGTCCAACCTGAGCAGTATCACCATCCGAAGCCTGTTTACCGCAGATAACAAGATCAAACCCGCCCAGGTACTCAAGTGTCTTCGCCAGTATCAAACTAGTAGCCCAGGTGTCAGAACCAGCAAAAGCTCTATCACTAACAAGAACTGCTGAATCTATACCCATAGATATCGCTTCTCTAAGAGCTGATTCAGCTTGTGACGGGCCCATGGTTATAACATAGGTTTGACAACCATACTTTTCCTTTAACCTTATAGCTTCTTCTATGGCATACATATCGTATGGGTTGATTATGGACTCAACTCCTTCTCGAACAAGTGTTTTTGTCTTAGGATCTATTTTAACTTCCGTTGTATTTGGAACTTGCTTAATGCAAACTGCTACTCTCATTTACCAAACTCCTTAATAAGTTGAAGTGCTACTATATTTCTTTGAATCTGATTGGTCCCTTCATATATCTGTGTAATTTTTGCATCTCTTACAAACTTTTCTATCGGGTATTCTTTTATATATCCATAGCCACCAAAAAGCTGTAATGCATTAACAGAAACCTCCATGGCAACATCTGATGCATAAAATTTAGCAGCTGCTGATGCCCCACCAATATTTTTCTGTCCTGCATCAGCCGCTTTAGCGGTAGCATATACAAGAGCTCTTGCAGCTTCAATTTTTGCTCCCATATCTGCTATCATCCACTGGATTCCCTGGAATGATGTAATTTTTTGATTAAA
>JAAYUW010000133.1 GCA_012517545.1 Exilispira sp. | reverse complement strand
ATTCGAGATGATAGAGCTTTTATCTTTTTTCATAGTTTTTACTATTACCCGGTAGTATTTTATCTCAAAGTTAACTCTGTTACTGCAGGTAAATTTGCTGCTCCAGGAACTTATGTTGAAGCTATGTATGATAGAAGTATCTACGCATCAACCGCATTCTCGATGATAGAAGTTTCCCAGTATAGTGCAAGTACTAACCCACTATCTAAACCAAAAAACTGAACGCATAAATCCAGCAACCAATTAAAAGCCATAAGTCATATTGCACTGTTTATTTGGTTTTATTTAATGATTGGATATTCGATCACTGTTTGAGATAAAAAGCTTGAAATTGAGATGAAGAAGGTTAAAACCAATTTTATTTATATTTTACTGATATCAATATTTTTTCTTTTATTTATTTTTATTATTTTTATACCCTCACCAGTTAAACCTCTACTTGGAAGAGAAAGCTTAACAATAGTATCAGAAAATGGAAGTTTGCTCAGGGTTTATTTAAATAATGAAGATTCCTGGTGTCTTAAATCTGCTCTCAAGGTACCTCAAAAACTCAAAGAAGCTGTTATTTTATACGAAGATAAATATTTTTACTACCACTTTGGAATAAACCCAATATCTTTAATTCGAGCTTTAATTGTAAATATTAAGGCAAAAGAGATAAAATTAGGTGGAAGTACGATTTCAATGCAGGTTGCAAGAATATCGGGAAGAAGGTCAAGGAATATTTCAAGTAAAATAGTTGAGATTTTTCAGGCATTGAAACTGGAACTATTTCACAGTAAAGAGTATATATTAAAGTTGTACCTGGACCATGCACCTTATGGGGGAAACATTTATGGTTACAGAACAGCGAGTTTAAGATATTTTGGAAAGGAACCTGAGTACTTAAGCTGGGCTGAAGCTGCAACATTAGCAGTATTACCAAATTCACCTTCACTTATCTCGCCCTTAGTGTCACAGGATAAGCTGAAAAATAAGAGAAACGAACTTTTGTTAAGGCTCTATGAGGCAAAAAAATTAAGTTATGACAATTATCAGATGGCTTTAATAGAAGATGTCCCGATGAAAAACCTCTCGTTCCAGGTAGTTGCGCCTCAATTTTGTGACACTGTTGTTAAGAATAAAGAGAAGTATAAGTTAAACAGTTCCAGCAAAAGTATCATAACTACAACTCTGGATCTTCAGATTCAGCAACTTGTTGAAGGAATAATTCGAAATCATACTGAGATAATTCATGGAAGCGGGATAGCAAATATAAGCGCTCTTGTTGTTGATGCTCAAACTGGCGATATAAAAGCCTGGATAGGTTCTCAAGATTTTAGTGATGACAAAAACCAGGGTCAGATAAATGGAGTACTTGCTCCAAGATCTACCGGCTCTATCTTGAAGCCATTTCTTTATGCTCTTGCTATTGATAGAGGTTTACTTTTACCGGATACTCTTCTTGCAGATATTCCAACAACCTTTGGAAGTTATTGCCCTTCAAATGCAAGTGGAACATTTTCCGGACTTGTAACAGCAAGGGATGCACTTATAAATTCCCTTAATGTTCCAGCGGTCAGGGTGCTTTCTTCTTTTGGTGTAGATGAATTTTATCAATTCTTGAAGAGAGCAGGGTTAAATCATCTTTTTCGTTCTTCTTCAGAATATGGTCTTCCTCTTGTTCTTGGCGGAGCAGAAGCAACTTTATATGAAATAGCGCAGCTTTATTATGGACTTGTAAATAAAGGATATTTTTCGCAGCTTAATTACCTGTTAAAAGATTCCATTTCAAACTCTAAAACAAATGATTTGAAGACCAATGCAGATAAAAAACCAAAGCTTAATGCAACTCAAAATAATAAATTGAGTTCATCTACTAAAAATGTGGATAAAAATCAATATATACCAGAAAAAGAAGAAAAAGTAAGGATCAAAAAGGGAAAAAAACTAATCTCTGAGGGAAGTTGTTATTTAATTCTTGATATTTTGAAAGATCTTAAAAGACCAGAAGCGGATCAGTTGTGGGAATTCTTCAACTCATCAAAGCCGGTAGCCTGGAAAACTGGTACAAGTTATGGTTATAAGGATGCATGGGCTGTAGGAGTTAATCCCTCCTGGATCGTTGCTGTTTGGAGTGGAAATTTTGATGGAACTCCAAATGTTTTATTATCTGGTGGAAAGGTTTCAGGTCCTATAATGCTTGATATTATCAATGCACTACCTGCAAAATCTTCTGATAGATGGTTTAAATATCCAGATAATGCTCTGGTAAATCTTGAAGTATGCTCAAAAACAGGTTATGCAGTAAGTTCAAATTGCCCCGAAAAAAATTATGTAGATGCTCCAGTTGGTATGCTTCCTTTACAACCCTGTCCATATCATAAAATAATATATACGACTTTAGATGGAAAATACGAAGTATGTTCAAATTGCTGGAAGCCAGGTGAATACGAAAAGAAATATGTTCTTGCATGGAGTCCTGAAATTTCACAGTATATACGTGATACAGGTCTTATAGAAGACCAAAGACCAATCCATAATCCGCTCTGTCAGGGATTTAGCTCAACTGTTAATATGCAGATAATTTATCCGGGTAATGGATTGACCATTGTTGTTCCTAAGGACCTTAACGGAAAATATCAAAAGGTGATATTTCAGGCAGCTCACCAATCCCGAAATACTTACATATTCTGGTATCTAAATGGTTTATATCTAGGCAAAACTGCTGGAAATAATAATATGGCATTCTTACCGCCAGAAGGTGAAAATATTTTAACCATAGTCGATCAGCAAACAGGCAAATCTATATCTTCGAAATTCAAGGTCATTTATTCTT
Organism: Exilispira sp.; assembly: GCA_012517545.1. GTDB lineage: Bacteria > Spirochaetota > JAAYUW01 > JAAYUW01 > JAAYUW01 > Exilispira. The sequence goes on along the minus strand of JAAYUW010000133.1, from coordinate 704 downwards.
CAAGAAAATAAAATTGGTTCATCTGGTAAATTAATTCTTCTTTCCACATTTAAGAGTAATGTTTATAATAGTCGAAAGCCGAGATTCTAGAGTCTAAAATATAACAGTCTAAAGTCCAGAGTCAGAGAATAATTTACTGATCTGCTAGATGAACCTGGATTTTCAATAAAAAAAAATTAAAGTTATATAAATTGTGCAAATACTTTTATAGATGAGTTTATTTACATAATAATTTCATTCATTTGTTTGATATATTTTAATATCTTTTTATTTTTTTGAATTAAAATTAAAAGGAACGATGAATAAGGCAAAATTATTTGTGCTTTAATTTGATGACTTGTAGATATAGCTTTACTAATATATGATTTTATTCATTTATCCAACAAATCCAGTTGTTAAAATTTAGTTTTCTGTTACTTTATCTTTGTTATGGTTCAATGATATATTGTATGGCTAAGTAATTAAGGTTCTTCCGGTTAATACACACTTTTTAACATTAAAGGAAAAAATGTATAGCAAAGCATACAAATACTTGTTCATCCAGCAATTGTATGCTTATTTTAAAAAAAAGAAATGCATAAATCCTTATATAAATAAATGATAAATAGGATTGTTTATTTTTTTGCTTTTCTTTTTTCTTTTTGTCACTTAACCAAAACAAAGAAGCGAATATCGAAAATAGGCTCTTTGCAATTTTTCTTTGT
>JAAYUW010000132.1 GCA_012517545.1 Exilispira sp. | reverse complement strand
TTCTTGGTTACATGGGTTTTGTTTCTGAAGCATTAGCAAATGGTAAGCCAGTTCGTGGTTATATAATTGCAAATGATTTTGAAGAAAGATTAAAATATGCAATCAAGAATATTCCTGATGTAAAGTTTAAAGCATATAAAGTTAATTTTTCATTTGTGGATATAAACAGGTAATGAACTTTTCGGAGTCGTGCCTCAAAGTTTATAAACTTATTTTTATGTGGCCGCATTGCATAACAAAGTTTATGAGCTTCACTCCCTGATGATCCTTTTAGCTACGTTAAATCGCGGTGAAAATATTACCAGCACTCCCAAATACCCAGAGCGTTAAGCGTAATAAGTGTTGAGCCCTAAAACAGAAAGTTTTTAATACTTTAAATCTCTTAATTTTTTATTATGGCAAACTATAAATCATCAACAGACGAAGGAAAAAGTATTTTTTGTGAAATTATAAAATGTAATATCCAAACTCCGGAAATTTTTGGGAAGATAATGAGTTTATGGCATTTCTATCCACATGACCAAGTATCGAAGCTTTTACCGTTGTAGTCCCAAAAGAACAATATGGAAGTGATTGTCTGACAATACCAGATGATGTTTTACACAGATTTATTCTAGCAGCAAAAAAAGTTTGCAATGTTCTATTAAAACATTCTGATAATGTTGATCGAATCGGTTTTATTATGGAAGAAACTGGCGTTGACCATGCTCACATAAAACTCGTTCTAATGCATGGGAAAGGACATATGAAAAAAGGAGTTTGGAGACAATATATTAGCGGAAGGGTCTGACTCTTTTGAAAAGTATAAAGGATATGTAATTTCAACCGATGGCAAAAAAGCAGATCCAAAAAAATTAAGAGATTTAGTAAAAAATTAAGAGATGTTAAATAACGGACTCAAAAATTATTTTCTCGTTATCTCTCGAAACATGCTGGGCTCTCGTTTCGCTTCCATACACTTCGAGCCCCTAACTACGGATATGAGATTCGCCTCTCGGCTCAAGACTCACCAAAATTGCTTCTTACGATCGCAACTTCTCTTATCCGTAAACGCTGGTAGAAATCAGCCGAATTGCCGTGCTTTCGTGAGCGGATTTTAGGGAGATAGGCGTTGAAGAACATTTATAGAGAAATGGGAGGAATACACTTTTGCTTTATATTATTGAAGAAGCTAAAATAAGACTAGAAAATCAAACAAAAGCAGCTGGTCTGACAACAGGTAAGGTTAGGTCAATTTCATCTTCATTATACAAAGAAGTAACAGACAAGAGTATTGATAACATATTTTATATTTGTAAACAGTTGTTGGAAGAACGTAAGTGGGAATTTGGAGTTATTGCATATGATTGGGCATTTCGGGTGAGAAATCAGTATAATAACTATACTTTTTCTATCTTTGAAAGTTGGTTAAAAGAGTATGTTACAGGGTGGGGAGACTGTGATGATTTTTGCACTCATGCTGTGGGAGAGTTGGTCTGTCAGAATAATGACTTGTATAAAAATATTATACGATGGACTGAACATCCTAATTATTGCATAAGGAGAGCATCTGCTGTCTCACTAATTTATCCCATCAGAAAAAATAAATTTGATAATATTGACCCATTTTTGGTCTCTGATATTTTAATGAATGATGAACATTATCTTGTTTTAAAAGGGTATGGCTGGATGTTAAAAGTTTTATCTCAGGTAGAGCCAGATCGAGTATCTAATTATCTAATGGAAAATAGAGAAAGAATTCCTAAAGTTGCATTTAGATATGCAATAGAAAAATTTGATAAAGAAACAAAAACTCATTTAATAGGATGCTAATATATAAATCTAAGATCAGGTTCAACTTATTTGAACATTAAAGATATAAAAAAAATTAATTAATTTTTATGAGATGTTACTGGAGATAAATGTATCATCGCAAGATTATGATAGATGGGCACTATTTAACTTTCATGGATAATGCATAGCTTTATATAACCCTAAATATAAACTTCTCTCCCAGGATGTGGACATAGAGTTAAGAGGATTTAACGAAAATAAAAGAAAGAGAAATTCTTTGTCAATAAAGAGCGAAGATTCGTTTCATAATCTAAACCAAGAGAAGAAGCTTTTCATTGCATTTTTGAATATATTGAGTTATTTTATGACCGTCTGCGATTACATTCATCTCTGGGTTATGAAACCCAAAAATCAGAATTAGATTGGCATAAAACTTAACCTTGTGTCCATGTAACCGGGGGACCCCAGGTTCAGTAAGTAGGAGCAGGGCGGCACCAGATGTCCAAAGCAAGATGTGAGTTATTTAAACTTAGTCCACGTTGGCAATACAAAACGTTAGGGAAATAAGACAATTAATCGCCACATCATGTGCGAAAAATATTTTTTTTTTGGGGGGGGTAAATTTGTTTACCAATGTAATTGAAGAATTACTGAAACATGCTTGTCCTACAATAAAATATAGGATAAATAAAGAAATTTTAAATAGACAAGAGACCTTTGAAATATATCAACCTAAAATCCTTGAAGATAAAAGGGTACAATATACATTAAGCTGGCAAAATACTGATGGTTATTTTGGTGAAGTCTTTCATGGTGGATGGATTCCAAGAGAAGAAAGAAAATATAGTACTACAGGGGCAGAATCAGCTTTGCGCTTTTTGTCGGAAATGGGGTTTCCAAAAGAGAATCAAAATGTTTGCAAAGGATTAAGTGTTTTATTAGATAGCAATTGGAATCGTGGGGCATCATGCTGGAATATGTATTATCCGGAGATAGGTTTGTTTGGCGATGACCTTATACGAGCCGTTGTTTTTTCGTATTTCAAAATTGAAGAACATGAATTTATACAGAAAGAAATACAAAAAGCATTTGACTGTATGGAAAGAGTAAATCAAATTAATTCGGTAAATGAAATTATCCAGGAATACAAAGGTAAAAATGCATATAAACCAGGCGTTATATTGCCGTGGTCATATCATCTTAAATTATTAGCTTTTACTGAAAGTTGGAGAGTAAATAACAATCTTGAAAGGCTGGCTCAATTCATGGATCATTTAATTGAGTTATCTCCATTTCCGGATATTTATATAAAATACAGATCTCAACTAATAGCTCCAGCTAGTATTTTTCCTAAGGATCTAAAAAAGAGTTTAAAAGATTTTAATGATAAAGATTGGTTTTCATGGTTTCATACATTTGAACTGTTTTCGCGTATGGGAATCGTTAAAAAAGTTCCGATTCTAAAAAGACAATTAGATGAGTTAAAAGAGATTTTGAGTCAAGGGGATGGATTTTTTAGAATAAAACCAAAGGATTATTGTTTTAATAAATGGAGTGTTTATACCGGTTTGGCTCTGGAAGAGTATTGGAAGAAAGAGAGATGGATGTATGATTTAACATTTCGGAGTTTGATTATTCTGAAACATTCAGGTGAGATTTTGTAAGTGCTTGCCCTCCTTTGCAAGCCCCAAATTAGAGTTCGTTAAACTCCAAATACCAAGGCACTCCCGCTTGCGAGTGCGGTAAAGATGAATCATGAAGAATGGCGTTCTTTTTATAGAAGTTGGTGCACACTTAATCTAATATACTACTCAATGTCATGGGTAGCTTCCTCATTAAGCGAAATCTATATCGAAATTATCTTGAAGTGAACATTGTAGATCGAATAGTGATAGATATCATTGCATACAATCCAAAAACAAAAGGAGATTAAAATTAAAAAGATTGGCAAAATTTTACTATTCATATTTACATGTTGGATTCCACTTTATTTTATATTTTTTATTGTCAATTTTATATCTTCATGGACCAGCTTAAGATTTCTGGATTTTGGAAGTAGTATTTTTAATTTACTACCATTTACTTTATTAACTATTTTAATATTGATAACTTTAACTGTTATTTATATTTTGCATATTGCCAATAAAAAAGATATGGATAGCAGTTCAAAAATATTATGAATATTAGTGGTAATATTTACTTCTGAAATAGGAATGTTAATTTATTTTATTAAATTTATTTGGCCTGAAAGCAAAAAGGTCAATGAAAAGGATATTTCTTAAATAATATTTATCTATATCCCAGGGTTTTATGAAATAGTGTTTTTTCCTCATGAGTTATGGTATAATAATTGAATATTTATCGTCAGTTTTAATTTACTGATAAGCGCAAAGTGTGAATTTCACAGAGTATGAAAGGACTTCGGAATATTCTTTTAATGCTACATCAAGGATAAAGGAATTAATTGGAAATTTAACCTGGGGGAAAGAATTAACGGTCGGTTTTTTTTGATGATCAATATCCAGTTATATTAGAGGGGAAGCCTTATGTTTATTGTTGGATAAAAAATATAAAAATGAAAAAAGAATGTTATGTGAAATAGCTCTTAAAAAAAGACAAATTTATTGAACTTTTAAAATTTTTATGTTATAAATCAATAAATATCCTTATTCAAGGAAACAGGTGAAAAACCTGTGCTGTCCACACAGCCGTAACAAAGGAACGAAGTGTTTTTATCCAGTCAGTGGCTGAGACTTTTTGATAAAATAATGATTTGAAATATTGAAAGGTTACAAAATAATACTAGATTAGCTGCGAAGACTGGAGCAAGATAAAAACATGTAGGACATGTGCCTTTGAAGCCGGAATACAGATAAGGGTATAAATCATGTGGAGGAGAAATATGAAACTCTATGTCAATGAACTTGTTCAAAACAAGCAGAATAGCAGTATAGCAACCCATGTAAGAAAAAGAGATGGTCAGATAACCAAATTTGATCCATCAAAGATAGCAAACGCTATTTTAAAGGCATTCGAAGCCAGTTTTGAAGGTAATGAATCCATTGCATGGGAAATAACCGGTTATGTAATATCCAAAATAACTTCTCAAATAATTGATATCGAACAGATCCAGGATTTAGTTGAAGATACCCTTATGAATATGGGCTATAGAAAGACAGCCAAACTGTATATTTTATACAGGGCAAAAAGGGCAGAGGCACGAAATATATCAAATATATATAATGCAGCCTTTTGCATGATTGATAGCTATATAAATGATTCAGATTGGAAAGTTCGTGAAAATTCAAATATGAGTTATTCTTTACAGGGGCTGAATAACCAGATAGCTTCTACAATGATCTCGGAATATTGGCTTAATAAGATATATACTCAGGAAATAACCACTGCACATAAAAGTGGTGCAATACACATACATGATCTTGGTTCTCTTTCATCTTACTGTGTTGGATGGGATCTTGAACAGTTACTTATACTGGGTTTCACCGGGGTAAGCTCCAAGGTTGAAAGCAAACCTGCGAAACATTTTAGAACTGCTTTAGGTCAGATAGCCAATTTTTTTTATACCTTGCAGGGAGAGGCAGCTGGAGCACAGGCTTTATCAAATTTTGACACTTTGCTGGCCCCTTTTATTAGAGAAGATAATCTTTCCTATAAAGAAGTTAAGCAGTCCATGCAGGAATTTATCTTTAACCTTAATGTTCCCACAAGGACTGGTTTTCAAACTCCTTTTACAAATATAACCTTTGATTTGACCGTTCCATCATACTTTGCTGAAAAGTCAGTTATTATTGGTGGGCAGCTTAAAGAAAATCAATACTGTGATTATAAAAAAGAGATGCAGATGATTTTGCAGGCTTTCTGCGAGGTGATGCTTGAAGGTGATGGAAAGGGAAGACCTTTTACATTTCCAATACCAACTATAAATCTAACAAAAGAATTTGATTTTGATAACAAGGCGTACGATCCTTTATGGGAACTTACAGCAAAATATGGGTCTCCATATTTCAGCAATTTTATCAACTCATCTATGAGCGTGGAAGACTCAAGAAGTATGTGTTGCAGATTGAAGCTTGATAATAAAAAAATCAGAGAAAGAATGGGGAAGTTATTACTTAATGATGATATCAGAATAGATTTGAATGAAGATCAAAGAATTCTTGATAAAAAAAGCCCTGATTCAAAAAATCAAATGATCAAAAGAGGTGGGATATTTGCCTCAAATCCTATGACTGGTTCTATAGGAGTGGTAACAATTAATCTTCCTAAAATAGCTTATCTTTCTTTAAATGAAGAACAATTTTTTAATAGACTTAATGATATGCTTATATTATCTAAGACAACTCTTGAGTTGAAGCGAAAAGCCATTGAAGATCTGACATCATCAGGACTTTTTCCATATACAAAATTTTATCTTTCTGATATCAAAAAAAGGACTGGATATTACTGGATAAACCATTTTTCAACCATTGGCCTTATTGGTATGAACGAAGCTGTTGCCAACTTTCTAAAGATACCATACACAGAGCCTGATGCAAGAGATTTTGCATCAAGGGTCCTCGATTTTATGCTTGAAAAAGTTGAACAATTTTCCGATGAAACAGGCAATATGTTCAATCTCGAGGCTTCTCCTGCTGAAGGGGCTAGTTATAGGCTTGCTATGCTGGATAAGAAAGAGTATAGTGATATTATAACAGCTGGTTCAGACTTAAACCCATACTATACAAATTCAGTTGCTTTACCAGTTGATGCAACAGAAGATATCTTTGAAGTTTGCGATCATCAAGATCCTCTTCAATCTAAATTTACAGGGGGAACTGTACTTCATATTTTTATTGGAGAACAGATTACAGATACAGTTGCACTTAAAAATTTTATAAAATTGGTTGCCAATAACTACCATTTGCCGTATTTTTCGATAACTCCAACTTTTAGCATATGTCCTGTGCATGGTTATGAACCTTGTATAAAGTGGATATGTGATAAACCACATACTTTTGAAGAGCTTGAAAAATATGGAGTTAAATTAGCTTCTATTGAAGCATTCAACCGTGGAGATCTGGATGACCATAAATTTCAAGATCCCACAGGGTCATATAAAAAAAATATTGAAGAAGATCAGGGAAAACTTGTAATTATGAATGAAGTCTATTCAAGAGTGGTCGGGTACTATAGACCAGTTCAGAACTGGAATAATGGAAAGAGAGAAGAATTTTATCAAAGGAAACATTTCAAGATCAAAGGGATTAACAAAAGTAATACATAAAGTAATTTATAAAGGTTGTATTGGGGTAATATTTCATATGATAAAAGGCTTTATTCCATTTACCCTTGTTGATTTCCCGGGAAAGGTTGCTGCATCTATTTTTACAGGAGGCTGTAATTTTAACTGCCCATGGTGCCAGAACAGAAGTCTTATCGATAGAGATTCTCTAAGTTTGATTGAAGATATCCCTTTAAATAGTATTTTAGATAACCTTAAAAGGAAAAAAGGTAAAATTGAAGGCGTTTGTATAACTGGTGGTGAGCCAACAGTCTGGAAAGATCAGCTTTTTGATTTTATATCGATCATAAAAAGTGAAGGGTTTCTCGTAAAACTCGATACAAATGGCTCAAATCCTGAAGTCTTGCAGTTTCTTTTAACGCACAAAATGATTGATTTTGTTGCAATGGATATAAAGAATGTATGGGAAAAATACTTGATGACCATTGGTTTAAGATCTTTTTCCCTTAATAAAATAGAATCTTCCATTGAATTGATCAAAAATAGTGATATAGGGCATCAATTTAGAACTACTTTGGTTCCAGAACTTGTAGAGAAGAGTTCAATGGAAGATTTTGCTCAAGAACTTGATATTGAAATTCATTTTCAAGAATATAGAAGTGTATTCAGTTAATCTTATAAATAAAGCAATAAAAAATGGTTCCTTCCGGTCAATGCGTGTTTTTTGACATTAAAGCAATATATGTATAGCATAGCCTTGAAAACTAATGAAAAGCGAGAAGATAATTTGCCGGATGAAGCTAAATAATATTCTATCATTTTAGTTCTCAATATTCTTTGCAAAAAGCAGATCCTTTTTAAGGTTTAGAGTTACAAATTTCAGCTATAAACTGGAAAATGTTATGTAAAATTAAAAATATGGTTTATAATTAAATTTGATAGGATCAAATATGAAGATGAGTGAACTTAACAATGGTGAAAAGTTTCTGGTAGAAAAGATTGAACTTACAAAAAATATTGAAAATATGTTTGAGTCTTTATCATTTGAAATCGGGAAAATTTATAAACTGGAAGATAAAGATGATAATAAATTTAAGATTAAATTTATATCAAATTCTTTTGATACAGAAAAAAAAATTGAAAATGTTTATTATGACCCGGTTCTTGTTATTAGTAAAAATTATGCTGATAAAATTAGAGTTAAAATTATAGGTGATAATGAAGATTTTTTTCTTTTATGAAAATGGATTATCGAGACAGTCTAAATTCTGATTGGGGAGGGAATACAAAAATCAAAGATTTTGAAAAAGGTTATAATTTTATTATTTTGAAGTGAAAAGTACTAAAATTTTCAAAAAAGGTTTAATATATGTCAGAAACTGAACATTGTCTGGTTCTAATAAAACCAGATGGGGTTGAACTTTCATTAACCGGCGAAGTATTATCACATCTTGAAAGAGAAGATCTTTTTCTTGTTGGAGCTAAAGCTGTGCAACCATCTTACAATACTGTGGCTTTGCATTACTTTGAACACAGTAATAAACCATTTTATGATGATATTATCAAATATTTGCTCGGAAAATATCATAATTTTTCCTGGATATATGCCTTTGTTTTTGCTGGCATTGATGCCTGCAATACCATAAGGAGCATAGCTGGAAAAACAAATCCTCTTGATATCGACAAGGGTAAAAAGATAGTAACTCTTCGTCAGAAGTATGGTAAAAACATCATTGTTAAAGATGAAAATAATAAGGAAATTTTTGATAGTGAAGGGCATGTTGTAGTTAGGTACGAAAATGTTATCCACGCTAGCTTTTCTGACGCAGCAGAATATGAAGTTAAGCTATGGTTTTCACCTGAAGAGATAATTTTACCGTATCGAAAATATGATACAGTGGAAAAGGATGGAAGATTATACTGGAAAAAACCATTTTTTTCATTATTTAAAGAAAGATTTGGAGATGTTAAGACTGATTTATTGTGTAGAGATTTGTTGCAAAAATGATCGCTCTTTTTGTTTATGATTTTTTGCCATGCATGCATTGGTTTTTTAGTGAAGAGTTAAAATATATTGACAATTTTAAAAAAGCTTGAATATACAAAAAATGAAGTTATGTATTATACAGTTATGATGGCAAACTTATTTTGGTTTTTGTATTTATTTGATTTAATTTGAATTAGTAAAAAAATTGCAAAGGAGATTTTATGATAGTTTCATTCAGGGAACTTGGATTTGTTAATACTAAAGATATGTTTCAAAAGGCTCTTAAAGGCGGCTATGCAATCCCAGCTTACAATTTTAACAATATGGAACAACTTCAAGCCATAATCATAGCTTGTGTTGAAACAAGTTCTCCAGTTATTTTGCAGGTTTCAAAAGGGGCAAGGGAATATGCAAATCAAACTATTCTTAGATATTTAGCTGAAGGAGCAGTCGAGTTTTCAAAAGAACTTGCTTCAAGTAAGAATTTACCAGAAATACCAATAACCCTGCATCTGGATCATGGTGATTCATTCGAACTTTGCAAAAGTTGTATCCTGACAGGGTTTTCATCAGTCATGATAGATGGTTCTCATTTACCATTTGAAGAAAATATAAGATTAACAAAAAGTGTCGTTGAATTTGCTCATGACTTTGACGTATCAGTTGAAGGAGAACTGGGTATTTTAGCTGGTATTGAAGAGCATGTTCAATCCAATGAACATAAGTATACAAAACCAGAAGAAGTTGAAGAGTTTGTTAGAGCAACTGGTGTTGATTCGCTTGCAATAGCTATAGGGACATCTCATGGTGCTTATAAATTTAAAATAAAACCTGGTGAGAATCCACCATCTCTTAGGTTTGATATATTGGAAGAAGTTGAAAAGCGGATTCCTGGTTTTCCAATAGTATTACATGGCGCTTCAAGTGTTTTACAGGATTATGTTAATATGATAAATAAATATGGTGGCTCCCTTGAAAATGCAGTGGGGATACCTGAAGATCAACTTAGAAAAGCGGCAAAATCCGCTGTTTGTAAAATAAATATAGATTCAGATGGTAGATTGGTTATGACTGCTAAAATAAGAGAGGTTCTTGCAACAAAACCAGCTGAGTTTGATCCTAGAAAATATCTTGGACAAGCCAGGGATGCTCTGATAGAGATGTATAAAAGCAAAAATATCAATGTTCTTGGTTCTGCTGGTAAAGCATAGAATTTGAGAAAAGAATAAAATCTTTAAAAAACCTGATCAATAAAAACAAAACTTATAAAAAATTTAATTAAAAAGAGGCTAAAAAGGTGGGGAAAAAATTTATTTTGGATGAAAATTTACCACAATATCCAGAATTTGTTGAAGGGATCCGAAGAGCTCCAGGAAGAGGTTTTAATCTCAATAAAAATCAAACAAAAATTGCTCTTATGAATGCATTGCGATATATTCCTAAATCTCTTCATGATAAACTTGCTCCTGAATTCATGGAAGAACTTACTAAAAGGGGAAGGATATATGGTTACAGATTTAGACCTTCAGGAAATATTCAGGCTAAACCTATAGATCAGTATAACGGTAAGTGTCTGGCAGGAAAAGCTTTACAGGTCATGATAGATAACAATCTTAGTTTTGAAGTTGCTCTTTATCCCTATGAGCTTGTGACCTATGGTGAAACAGGCCAGGTAATGCAAAACTGGATGCAGTATAGGCTCATCAAAAAATATCTTGAAGAACTAACAGAAGAGCAAACACTTGTCGTTCAATCCGGGCATCCTCTTGGTCTTTTCCCGAGCAAAAAGGACGCTCCAAGAGTTATATCTACAAATGGACTCATGGTTGGTCTCTTTGATAACCCAAAAGATTTTTCTGTTGCTGCTGCTATGGGTGTGGCAAACTATGGACAGATGACTGCTGGTGGGTGGATGTATATCGGCCCTCAAGGTATAGTCAATGGTACATACCTTACTCTTCTAAATGCAGGAAGGTTATATTTGAAAATACCTGATGATAAGGATTTAAAAGGTGTTTTGTATCTTTCTTCAGGTCTTGGAGGTATGAGTGGTGCTCAAGCAAAAGCAGTTGAGATTGCCGGAGGTGTTGGTATAATAGCTGAAGTTGATTATTCCAGAATAGAGACCAGATATAAGCAGGGGTGGGTTTCAAAAATTTGTTCTTCGAAGGAAGAAGCATTTGAAGAGGCTTTAAGGGCTAAAAAGGAGAAAAAAGCAATATCTATAGCCTATCATGGTAATATAGTTGATCTATGGGAGTATGCGGTCAAAAATAATATCAAGGTTGATCTTGCTTCAGATCAAACCTCATGCCATGCAGTATATGAAGGTGGTTATATTCCTGTTTCAACAAGTTTTGAAGAGGCAAAAGAGATTTTAAATAAAGATCCTGAAAAATTCAAGAAGCTTGTTGATGAATCCTTAAAACAGCAATTTTATTATATAAAAGAGATGGTCGATAGGGGAACATATTTCTGGGACTATGGCAACTCATTTTTAAAAGCTGTATTTGATTCAGGTTGCTATGAAATCGCTAAAAACAGGGTAGATACATCCGAAGGGTTCATTTTCCCATCATATGTTGAAAATATTATGGGACCTATCTGTTTTGATTATGGTTATGGTCCTTTCAGGTGGGTTTGCCTTTCTGGTAAAGATGAGGATTTACGAAAGACCGATGCTGCTGCTATGTCCTGTATAGATCCAACTAGAAGAACTCAAGATCGAGATAGTTATAACTGGATAAGGGATGCTGAAAAAAATAAACTTGTAGTTGGTACAAAGGCAAGGATTCTTTATGCAGATGAAGAGATGAGGGTTAAGATAAGCTTGAAATTTAATGAAATGGTTAAAAATAAGGAAATAGGTCCAGTTATGCTTGGTAGAGATCATCATGATGTTTCTGGAACAGACTCCCCTTATCGGGAGACAGCAAATATCTACGATGGAAGTAATGTCATGGCTGAAATGGCTGTCCACTGTTTTGCTGGAAACTGTGCAAGAGGGATGACTCTCGCGGTTCTTTCAAATGGTGGTGGAGTTGGTATTGGGAAGGCAATAAATGGAGGTTTTGGGCTTGTACTTGATGGTAGTGATGATGTAAATGAAATCATTAAGAGCTCAATATCCTGGGATGTTATGGGAGGTATTGCAAGAAGAGCATGGGCCAGGAATCCAGCTGCTTTACAGGTTAGTGAACAATATAATAATAGTAGAGAAAATTTGCATATAACCATTCCACAAATACCAGAACAAAAACTTATAGATAATCTTGTAGAAAAATATTTTTAAAAAAAAAAGTCCTGGTCAAAGCCAGGACTTATTTTATTTTATCTGGAAAGGAGATTACCAGTTATCTATCATATCATCTTTATCCTGAGTGGATAGATTAAAAATATTTGTTTTAGCCATCAACTCATCGAAATAAACATAGAAAGTTCCATATGATTCTGCTGGATTTGTTTCAATAGCAATTCCAAGGAATGTTATACCTTCAAGATCACTATAGTGATATTCATCCTGAACCAACGTTGGCGGAATAACAAAGGTTAATCTTTTCCATCCAAGGAAATTCAGCTGACCAACCTTCAAAAGTTTGGTTTCATGATTAAAATCAAGTATATGAAACATTAGTGTATGACTGAAATTTCTGCCGGCAACCCATATTGAAAGAGACTTTGTGATGCCAGGTATCTTAATAGGTCGTGGAGGTCTAACAACAAATCTATTAAAGCCTCTTTTATTAAACATAACTTTAACACCAAGGACATATTTATTGTCAAGTCCTGTCGCAGGATCAACTTCAGGTAATGCATTTGGTTTTCCATACCTTTTCATAAGAAAAATGCTCCCTTGATCCAGAGGCATCTGTCCTATCCAGGATTCAGCATCTTCAAACTTAGAAACAATAATATCAGCAAGTAGTTCACCTTCCTGTATACCAGGCTCTGATGTTGCAGAAGAAACCTGTTGAGCATTTAAATATAAAGTTGTAGGCAGGGCCAAAAGCAATATAAAAAGTGAAATAACTGCATAAATTTTTATCTTTTTCATGTTTTTCCTTCCTTAAAAATTAATTACTGAGCAGCCCATTCTATTGCCCGCCAGTCTGCTGGTTAGATTGTGGATTAGTCCAGATCTGATTAACATTATTAAGAGCGTCTCCATCATATGTTTCAAGAGCAATATCTGTCAAAATAGAAAACTGATCAAGGTAGATATAAAAATTTTCAAGTGGAGCACCTGGATTTGTCCATATAGTAAAACGGTCAAATTGAAGATTCTTTATACGAGGTAATTGCTGCTGGGATTGAGGAATAAAAGCTGGTATATCCATCCTTAAAATCTTCCACCCTAAAAAGTTTAGTTTTCCACCAGGTAAGCTATAGCTAACACCGGTGTAATCTGTGACCTGTATTTCAAAATCATACATAAAATTGGCACCCCATACCCAGATGTAAAAAGCTTTCGCAATACCAGGAATTCTTAAAGGTTCCTTTGGAAGTATCCATAGATAATTGTAACCCATTCTATAATAAGAGGTCCTAACGCCAAAACAATACTTGTTAGCAGGATCACCTTTCTGCCCAAACAAAGATGTAGGCCAATTTTCTATATTCGTCTGCCACTGAGGAAAACCAGTTTTTGTATATTTAGATCCACTCGCATACCAACCCTTATCATTGTTTTCAAATGTTTCAAGAACAATAGATGTGATAAGCTCATTTTTATTCATTGCTTGTTGAGCTTTAAGATGGATATTTGAAACGAGAAAGGTAGCAAATATCCCTAAAACAACGCAAACCATAACTATTTTTGAAAGTTTCATTCCAAACTCCTTTCCCCTTAATTTGTAACTTTTTCATCTTATCGGAAATATTATTGGTAGTTTTTACTATTTTTTAAAATTTCCTGAAAAAAAGAAAAATTTACCTTCGTGTTTAGTACAATTTTGATATAAAAATTTTAAGATTCAAGTTTTTCAAATAAATATTTCTCGACAGTTAAATTTTCGGAAAAAGATTTCATAAAGTTTAAATTAAAATAAAATGGATTGAATGTTTTAGAAAAAAATAGTTAAATAGTCAAAAATAAATTTTTAAAAATATTTAAGCTGGTGAAAATTCATATAAATAGCAAAGAACGGTAAAAAAATCTGGAAAAATATATGGGTAAAAAGATAATTTTAAAATTTATCTTCTTATTTCTGTAATTTTGTTTAATTCATCGACTAAAACAACGGTAGGCTTGAAACTATTCTTTTCTTCAGCAGTTAAATAAGTATAGCTAACAATGATTACAAGATCTCCAACAAGAGCATTTCTAGCAGCAGCTCCGTTCAAGCCTATTATCCCGGATCCGCGTTCACCTTTTAAAACATAAGTTTCAAATCTTTCACCGTTGTTAATATTATAGATCCACACAGATTCATACTCATCGATACCGGCAGCATCAAGTAAATCTTCATCGATAGTTATTGAACCAACATAATTAAGATCCGATTGAGTTATCTTAGCCCTGTGAATTTTTCCTTTCAAGTATTTTCTTAGCATATTTCTCCTGATAAAATACAAATATATTTATTGTCTTTTAAAATCTTTTATGATTTAACACTCTTTGCTGCTTCCAACATTTTAAAATCAAAAGTCTAAAGCCAGAAATCCAATTATTCTGTTTTTATATTAAGTAAAATAGCTATTTTATTCCAGGGAGATTTTTCTTCTATGACAATAATCTGAGCATCAACCATCTTATTTTCATTAAGATTTAGAATGTTTTTTTGCTCTTCTGTTAAAGAAGTGAGGTAATAAGAAACTCTCGATTTAGATTCTGGTTTCTCAATAAGGATATATTCAAACTCTTTATTTTCTTTATTAATATTAACAAGTGCATTTATCCAGACAGCTTTTGAAGTATCAAGATTTGTATTGTCCGGTATATTTTTAGATTGTTTTGCTGTACAACCAAAAAAGATTGACAAAACTGTGATTAAAAAAAGTACTAATGCAATAGTAAAAATCTTACTTTTCATAACTATACTCACTATTCAGATTTTTCTCCAATAAGATAATATCAAATTTTAAAATAGCAAATATGTTTTTAATATTTGTCTTATTAGATCAGGTAAAAAAGAGTATGATTTCAATAAATTCCAATAAAGCGTTAAACTAGTACTAACTGACTTTGAAATATTCTTAGTGCTTAACAATAAAGTTTGATCATAAATTGCCGGTCAAACAAAAATGAGAAGAACCTATTCAGCAATCGACTTTTTAAGAAATTCTTTAGATGTTCATAGGCTCATAAATACTTGTTCTAGAGAAAATTAAAAAAGATTTACAAGTTTTGAAAGAGCTATAGACGCTTTTTCCTTAATAAAAACATCAGCAAAACTTTTTGAATATTCACTTTCTTCCGTGTTTATCTCAATGATTCTGGCCTTATTTGATTTTGCCATTTGTGGTATTAAGGCTGCTGGATAAACGACCCCAGAGGTTCCAATTATTATAAGGCAATCACAACTTTGAGCATAATAGAAAGATCCTTCTAAAACTTGTTTATCTATCTGTTCCCCAAAGTAAACTATTGATGGTTTTAAAATACCATTACATTTCTTGCATTCTGGAACTTTCAGTTCTTCTAAAATTCTATCGACTTCTCCTTTGTTAAGAGATGATAGCAAAGAAGAATAGTCAGAAATGTTATCAAATTTGATACTGGTAAAGTTATTTAAAATATAATGATAATCATACTTTTCATTGCATCTTATACAATTTGCATAATTAATTGTGCCATGAAACTCAAATATATTTTTAGAGCCAGCTTTATGATGCAAACCATCAATATTTTGAGTGATAATAGCATCACATTTATCTTTTTTTTGCAGTTCGGTTATTGCAAGATGAGCTGCATTTGGCTTTGCAGAACCGAGGGGGAAAATTATATATTTTAGTATCATTTTCCAATTTTCGAGGGTATTATTATAGAAATATTCTATATCAAATATATGTGGGTCAACTGTTTCGTAAAGGCCTCCTTTACCTCTGAAAACAGGTATTCCACTTTCAACAGAGATCCCTGCTCCTGTAAATATTAAAATTTTTTGAGATGACTTTATTATTTTAAAGGCTTCCTCAATTTTATCATTTTTAGTATAATCCATACATATAATCCTTTAGTTAATCTTGTATTTTACAAAATATTATTTAAAATAAAAAAAGATAAATGCAACATAATAAAGGAAATACTATGTACAGAATAGGGGTAAAACAAAGCTTTTCTTCTGCTCATTTTATTAAAGACTATAAAGGAAAATGTGAAAATCTACATGGACACAATTACAAAGTTGAAGCTTTTGTCATAGGAGATTCTCTAGATAAAGCAGGGATGCTTATAGATTTTAGTGAACTAAAAAAGTGTATCAAGATTATCATAGAAAAACTTGACCATACACTTTTAAATGATCTAGAATATTTCAATAAAAATAATCCTTCCAGTGAAAATATCGCAAAATTTATATATGATGAAATGCGTAAAATTCTAAAAGATGGGATAACTTTAGAAAGGATTAGAATCTGGGAAACAGAAGAGCAATATGCAGAATATTTTGAATAGGTTATCTATGATCTTTTTTTGATTCTTTTTTTAATCTTTTAAAGTTATTATTGATTTTTAACCTGAGTTTTGAAAGTCCCAAAAACAATTGTATTTGACAAAGATTTTCTAAATAGTAGAAATTAGTCCAATAATAAGTTGAAATAAGTAACGATGAGAAAAAAGTTGTTCACTTTTATAAGGTGATATATTCATTGGGTAGTCTTTATTAAAAACTATCAATAGAGTTTTCTCTGTAAGAAAGTTGAGATAAAAACAAAGTATTGTGGAATTTTTTGCATATTTATTCAAACTTTATTGTCGATGGCAATTAAATTATTTTCATTGCCTTTTATTTAGTTTTTTAGTCATATCAATTTGAAGTAAAAGAGAAACATTGTCCATACAAAACAACGAAGAGCTATTTATAAATATTGGAGGGATTAATGATTGACAAACCTATCATGAGTGCTAAAGAAGCTGTTAAGATGATTTCTGCTGGCAGTATTATTATGGTTGGTGGTTTTATGGGATGTGGCACACCTAAAAGTTTGATAGATGCCCTGAATGAACAGGGAACCAGAGATATGACTTTAATATGTAATGATACTGCAATATATAATCCAGATAAGAGTTTGATAACAGGAGTTGCACCTCTTGTTATAAACAAAAGATTCAAGAGGATTATAGCTTCTCATATTGGTACAAATAGAGAAACAGGAAGGCAGATGAACGAAAATGAAACGGAAGTAACTTTGATCCCTCAAGGAACTCTTGCTGAAAAAATCAGGGCAGCTGGAGCTGGCCTTGGTGGTATTCTTACTCCAACTGGAGTTGGTACTGAAGTGGAGGAAGGAAAACAAATAATTGAGATAGGTGGGAAAAAATATCTCTTAGAGCTTCCTCTTTTCGCTGATTTTGCATTATTGAAAGCAAAAAAGGCTGATAAAGCAGGAAATCTTGTATTTTCCAGATCAGCTCGCAATTTTAATCCAATTATGGCGATGGCAGCCAGAACAGTTATAGTTGAGGCTGAGCAGATCGTTGAGGTAGGTGAGATAAACCCGGATAGCGTTATGAGCCCATTTATTTTTACTTCCATAATAGTTCCAGTAAAGTAAAAAAAAATAGATCTTTTTTTATATAATTTGCCAATTATGCATATTAAATGCTGGAAATATTAATATAATTGTTGATGCATAAATATGGAAATAATATTTAGAAGATAAATGCAAATTACATAAATTAGATGAATCAGAATTTTTAAGGCTTGAGAAATTTGTTGTTTCTATCTCGAGTAATATATTTCATTAATATAGGAAACATTTTAAGAGCATAACGGCTTGCAAATATAATTGATAACTAAAAATATGTAAAATATGTAAAGACAGCTTATCAAAATTTATAAGGATAAATTAAGATACCCTGTCTGAGGAAAAGATGAAAAATTTAATAGAAAAAAACAAATAAGGGAGAACTTATGGACTATACACCAGATAAATCCAAAATTGCTAAAAGGATCGCAAGATTTTTTAAAAGTGGTGACATAGTGAACCTTGGGATAGGCCTTCCCACTGAGGTTGCAAATTATATACCATCTGATGTCATTATTTCATTACATTCCGAAAATGGATTTTTAGGATTAGGGCCTGCACCAAAAGCTGGAGAGGAAGATTGGGATCTCGTGAATGCAGGGGGTATGCCTGTTACTATACTTCCTGGTGGAGCATTTTTCGACTCAGCAATGAGTTTTGCAATAATTCGAGGAGGACACCTTGATTACACTGTTCTTGGAGTTCTGGAGGTTGATCAACTTGGGAATTTAGCAAATTACAAGGTCCCTGGAAAACTAATCCCTGGCATGGGAGGAGCCATGGATCTGACAGTTGGAGCAAAAAAAGTCATTGCTGCAACTTTGCATTTTGATAAGGGTCAATCTAAACTTGTAAAGAGATGTTCACTTCCTCTAACTGCAAAGGGTGAAGTTGATTATGTAGTCACGGATCTGGGACTATTTACGGTAGAAGATGGAAAGTTCGTTCTTCAGGAATACTTTAAGGGTTGTTCCCCTGAGTTTATAATAGAAAATACTCCTGCTGATATAATTATAAGTCCTAACTGTAAGGAAGTCGAAGTATAAAATTGTTTAAACAACTCTATCAATTGGGTAAGTTTTAAAGTCAAAGAATAGAGAATGACTTCAAAAAAGCCTAAAATTGTTGAAGTGGCTTTATTAAATTACCATTTAGAGTATCTGAACTGTAAAAAACATCTAAATAAAATATAGAAATAGTTTTTTGATTTTATTTTAAAGATTATAATTAGCCATAAAAATCGAACTGTTATCTTTTCATAATTACACTTTTATTAGATTTTAAAACCTTTATATAGGTGTTGCCTTTGAGTTTTTTTTAAGCAATAAATTTAATTTTACCCCTGTGTGATAAAAAAATAATTTAAAAAGGATCAGTATGGAAAAATACCTTGATATTATTTCAGACGATGAGTTAGTTTCAAGCATTAAGACTCTCATATCTACACCTTCCCCAACTGGATATACAAAAGAAGCAGAGGCATTTTTGTTGGAGTATGCTAAAAAATATTCGATCGATGCAAGAAAAACTGAAAAAGGAGCTGTTATATACAACTTTGGGTCTGATAATGCAAAAAAAGGATCCTGTTTTGCTGCTCATATTGACACTCTTGGTTTAATGGTTAGATCTGTAAATGGAAATAGTGTTAAGTTTGTTCCTATAAATGGTATTCCACCAATCTATGCTGTTGGTGACTACTGTACTATTATGGCTTATGATGGTAATAGATATAGGGGGACTATACTACCAGACAATCCATCTGTGCATGTGAATAAAGATATTAGAGATGTTCCTTTAAAATATGACAAATTCCACATCAGAGTGGATTACAGGTTTTCTGAAGATGAGCCTGCAAAAAAAAAGATTTTTCCAGGAGATTTTATTTTTTTAGATCCAAAATTCGATTTTATCGAAGGATTTGTGAAGACAAGATTTCTTGATGATAAAGCATCTGCCGGGTTATTTTTAGTGATTGCAAAAAAACTTAAAGAGGCTGAAAAGAAAGGACAACTGAAACTTAAAAAAAATATATATTTTTATTTTAATATCACAGAAGAAACGGGACAGGGGATAAGTAGCCTTCCAGATGTAGACAATCTATATATAGTTGATATGGGTGTTGTAGGTGATGAGATAAATGGAGATGAATTCAGTGTTTCTTTATGTCCGATGGACTCATCGGGACCTTACAACTACGATTTGACGAGAGAACTTGAGACTTTGTGTATCGAAAATAAACTTGATTACAAAAAAGATATTTTCCCTTACTATGGATCAGATGGTTCAGCTGTTCTTCGAGCCTGTAAAGATATAAAGGTTGCTCTTTTTGGTGTTGGAGTAAATGCTTCTCATGGTTATGAGAGAGCACATATCGATGGACTAAAAAATACTTACAATCTTTTGAAAAGTGTTATTTTAAAAGAATGCATAGAATGATTTTGTTTGATTTTCCAGTATTTTTCTATATCCAGTTTTAATATATTTTGCTCTTTGTTAAACAATTGCTCTTATATATTCACTAAAAATATTAATCAATTGATGGATATATAAGTGGTGGTCTTAAAGGCTTCTGCTATACTTCCACTGGCTTTTATGATTAATCCGGTTCTTCAAGTAGTGGATGCGTAAGTGGTGGTTGTATCCTTTTTTTATTTTACTTTTTTATCAACCAGTGGTTAAATAAACTTTAAAAAGTTGAAAGATACTTTAACAAATTATGTGAATAAAAGTTTTCTTAAAAAACTTTACATCCATAACTTTATGAAAAAATATATCTGATAAATATTTATTTATTTCCTGACTTGTAACTTCTGACTTTAGATTGTGGTATCTTCTTCATCGTCAAAATCGTCATCATCAAAAAACTTATTGGCTTTTTTATTTGCATTATTGATGAACTCATCTATCTTTGCTACTTCGGACTCTGAAATATTTTCTTTCTCTGATATTGATAAAATTTCTTTTTTATAAGTCTCAATTTTTTTATCTATGTTATCAAGTTTCGATAGCATAGGCTGAACTTTTTCAAGGATTTGCTCGAATTCTTTATGATTTAAAAGTTCAATATAAAGCATCTCACCAATTTTTTTAAAATATTTACTTTTTTTCCTGATTAAAAGATAGATATCTCCTTTTAATATAAAAATCCTGTATAAACTGGAAGTTTTGTATGAATAACTGGAAAAAGCATTTTTAAAAGATTTCCATAATGAATTTTTCATAATAAAAG
This sequence comes from Exilispira sp., assembly GCA_012517545.1. GTDB lineage: Bacteria > Spirochaetota > JAAYUW01 > JAAYUW01 > JAAYUW01 > Exilispira. The sequence continues at coordinate 8,172 of JAAYUW010000132.1, read as the reverse complement.
TCCTGAATAAATTATAATTGTTTGAAAACATAATAAATCATATATAAGAAATTGCTTTGAGCTTTTTATACTATTCAAACTTCTTTTTTTTGCATTTACCCAGAGCGAAGAATCTATAATATTAATAGCATAAAATTTTATTTAATCCAATTTTAAATTGGTGGAGTTGTGTAATTGTGTAAACATCAATTATCCTTTGACCTTCAAATTCAAACTTAAAGTAAATTTTCCAATAAATAATTGCAAAGTAATATGTTAAATCTTGAAGATTTGAAATAAATAGATATCTTGATGGGGAAATAAAATTATGAATCTTTTATCCAGAAAATTGTGTAATTTTCTAAAAAATCGAGATGGAGATGAAAGATGAAAAAAAGTGCTATTATATATTCAGTTGCTATAATATTTTTTCTTCTTGTGATGCAACTTTTTTTTATTTCTTGTAGCAAAAAATCTTCTTCAGAAGGTGAATATCAAATAGATGAAGAGGAAGATACAATAAATATTGACCTTGGTAGCTCAAAACAAACAATCGATTGGGAAAGTGAAAAGGAAAGATTAAAAGGTGTTGGGCAGATAAAAAATGTTCAGGATTATTGTTCAATAATGGTTTTATGGAGAAAAGAGCTGGATAAAAACGGGTATAATACCATGACAAACTTTACAGAAGAAGAAAAACAAAAGATAAATGCTCTTAAAGAAAGTTTTCTCACTTATTTTGGAATAACACCGTCTGATTTTGATCAGTATGGACAGGAAAATAGTAATGCCATTGAACAATACATATTATCCAACCCTGTTTATCAAGATGCTTTAATTTCTATTGAAGGATCGGAAAAAAAATAGATGAAAAGCGATAAAATTTTTCAAATTTTTCTTTTTTTCTTTCTTTTTGTATCCTCTTTTTTAACTGGATGTATGCAAAGTTATGCAATAAAATCTTATTCTGATTATGAAAAAAAACTTGATTCAAATCCTATGCTTGGGCTTTTATATCTTGATAAGATTACCATAAACAGGGGTTATCTATCTATAAAACAGGCAGACAAAGGCTTTCCATCTATAAAGATAAATGGAGAAATAGCTTACCAGAAGAGCATTACTCTTTCTGGAGTTTTTACTATTGGTCTTAAAGATACTATGGTTTTTGATTTAAACTATGATTTTATTGAGAATAAGGGCATTTTTAAAAATATTTTTGAAAATAAACTATATAATATAAGTCCTCAACATCTAAATCTTTCTAATAATATGATGGATTATGTTGAAAACTCTATATGCTATCTTTTTCTATTTTTAAAAGGTGAAGAAATGCAAGTGATCAGGGATAATTTTTATGCAGGAGACATAATTTTTAATGTCAGGGATGGTTTTATTACGGAATCTCACCTTGAAAATACGATTTTTCCCATTGTTGTTAAATATGGTAGTTTTAAAAAATGGGGTAACATTTATTATCCATCAACGATAAAATGCACATTTAAAAATTATAATATAGATGTATTGATTGTAGAAGCTGAGTTTCAGCTCTCATTTTAATTCTTTACCTGTTATTATTTTCTGTGGCGCTATTGATGTACTTCTCACATTGAGCATATATCTCCTTTATTTTGCTTTCATTTGAAAAATTTATCCCTGTAAAAAACTTTATCGAAAGAATAGCCTGGCCTATCAGCTGAGCTAGACCATTGTGGATGTTCAAATCTGTTATTTTCAACTCTTCTATCTCTTTTTTATTCAAATTTGCCTCACTTTGATAGTTGCTTTCAAAAATATCAAATGAACTTTTATTACTACTATTTTTTCTATAATTATATTGATTATTGTCACTATCATCAAGATTATATTTGCATAGAGATAATACAAAATCCCTGAAGTTTATATCAATATTTTCAATATTAAATCTATTATCAAACTCCATGACTCTGTTTTTTTTTGTATCTCTTTTTTTTTCAGTTAAGTTATTAAAGCTTATAACTTTTTTTATGGAAAATGGCAGAGTTGAAATTATGAGATTTGGCATCTTTATTTGTAAGCAGGAGATAGCTTCTTCATAATTTATTACCTTGACTCTCTTAGTTTTAGAAAATTCGGTAAATTTTGATTTTGGATCGCGTGATAAGATATAACAGAAAAAGCCACGTCTTATAGCACTTAAAGTTATAGATTTTGCAGTCGATCCACTACCAAGAATAAAGATTGTTGGATTATTAAACAAGTTATAATAGATCTTACTGTATATAGTTTTCAACCCTAAAAAGAAACCTTCACCATCAGTGTTAGTAGCCAATATTTTTTTATCAACTATTTTAAAACAATTTATTGACTTTAAAATATTAGCTGGAAAAACAAGTATATCAGAAAAGTTTGCAAAAATTTCCTTATAAGGATAGGTAACATTTCCAAAAGATATATTTTCTTTATAAATTAGAGTCAAAAAATCATTTACTGAAATATTTTTAGAATTTAGTGTAAGTTTTTTAGTCTCTATATCAAGGATTTGATTTATAATAAACGGGGATAAAGATTTATCAACAGGATTACCAAAAACTGCATACATAGGTTATATTAAAAAGAGATATCAATCCCACAGCTCAAATAGAAGATGTCTCTATCGAGGTACGGATAATAGTTTGTAAAATAGTTCAATTCAAAGAAAAACCAATAGAATTTGATTTTAGCGAAGCTGTTGAAACTAACACTATTTGAATCGAATACATAATATACAAATAAAGCAAGATCTATAGTTAGTTTATTTTCAAACAAAGCTCCTTCATATTCGATTTCAAGTCCAGCTCTAGAAGGGTGAATATAAGAAAAAGCAGGGGCAGTCGTGTTATAGTACTGCTCTGTCAAGATGTCTAAAAGCTGGTAAGAACCATAACCATCTTCATCAGATACATCAGCAAAGATTTTTAGATAGATACTATGCTGGTTTGTAATATTGAACATTGTGTATATATTTCCACCAAAATTGTAAGCCATACGATCTTCATTTAATGCAGTATCTGTATATCTTGCTGGTGATAAGTAAAAACCCATGTTTAAAAATCCTGCTGAAAGTCCAGCTTCGATAAAATAGGCAGATTTAGGTTCTGAAACAGAATCAAACTTGACTGGAAAAATTCCAGCCACTGAGATATATGCAAAATCATAATAAAAAAATGTTAATTTCGATATATTTATAAAATCATCCAGTCCATAGATGCCACTATCCAGTTCAAAAAGCCACCAGTGAAGGTTTAAACAGGCTCCTAAAAATTTGGAGTAAATTGGTGGAATTCCAAAGTAATAGGTTTCAGTGTAGGTCATTGAGTTTTCATTGTAAAATTCTTTATCAAAAACTCCTAATTGAAGATTTAAAGTAAATGGTAAAGATAAAAAAAGTTTATCAAAGATGAAAATAAAACTTAGACTATTCAAATTACCTGCAAAGTTCGCAGACATATTTCTTAAACTAAAATCTGTTGCATCTAAAATACTTATAGAAAAGTCGGTTTCAAAAAGCAACCAGGGGAATAAACTGTAATTAAAACTAAGATAATATACTAAATTAAAATCATTAAGAGCTGTATCAGTGAGAAAATCTTTAAATAGATAACTTGCATATATGGAAATATTGATATCGGAGTTAATAATAAATTGATTGCTCTGGATGAATTCGTCAATAGGGTCGACATCCTGTGCAAAGCAATTATTTGAAAAAAATAGTATCAGTGAAAATAAAAGAATTATTGTAAAGATTTTTTCATATTTAATTTTCATCTGTTGCCTTCTCAAAATAAAAAAGATTCTATAAAATTTATAATACATAATGTTTTATTGTCAAATCGATGAAGGCTGATAAGTATAAAATTCCATGGAAAAATATCCTTGACCTGATGTTAGATTTCTTAATATTGTAGAATAGCCAAAAAAAAGAGATAACCTTCCGAGAGCAATAATTCTTCTATACTTTGGTGAATCCGGTAAAACTTTCATTTCAATTATATCTACATTTTTAGCATTCAAATCACTGATAACTTCCGAAAAGTGAGATTCATCGGCTACAATATCGAGTTTCATGATAGGTTCCAATAAGGCAGGTTTAGCTTCATTGTAAAGTTGGAAGAATAGATCCCTTGTGACTTCACCAAGCAAGAGTAATTCAACGCTATTTGATATAAGATTGAACCTGTCAAGTATTATGGAAAGATTTGTAATAGGATATCCATACATTGGGCCTGAAACAAAGATCGAGTTTGAGAATATTTCAAAAAAAGAAAGATAATCTGGTTCAATATTTTTCTCAAGTATAACAAGTTTGTTTTCATCGGAAGGTTCAAGGGTTATTCCTATTTCAAAGTGATTTGTAACACCTTTAACTATTTTTGAAACAGATATTTCTCTTGAGACCCTTTGAGTTATAGTCTCTTTGTATGCGATAGATGGATTACCAAGTCGAGTTTCGATTTTGAATTCATTGAATAGTCTATGTTGGATAACCTGAAGGTGGAGTTCTCCCATGCCAGAAACTTCAATCAGTCCCGACTGTTGATTTTGTTTGAATCTGAAAGAATTATCTTCATTTGAAATGATTTCCAGAGCATTCAAAAGTGGCTCAACATCTTTAACAAATCTTGGTTCTATACTCATTGTTATTACTGGTTCCGTTAAAAAATGTTTATGCATAAAAATGTATGATTTATCAGAGAGTAATGTGTCACCTGTCTGCGTGTCTTTAAAACCTATAATACCAACAATATCCCCTTTATGAGCAGTTTGTATTTCGGTTTTTTTGTTTGCATGAAGTTGATATATATGGCTTATTCTTTCCCATTCATTTATCCTTGGATTAAATAGCTTATCTCCTCTATTAAAGTTTCCATTATATATGCGTAAAAAAGATATTTTTCCACTTTGTTTTTCATATATAGTCTTGAAGACAAATGCAACTTTTTTATTAGGTTGTTCAATAGGTTCATTGGATGCTGAATATAGAGTATACTTCACCTCATCTGTCGTTGGTAAATAAAGTGTTATATTATCTAGAAGCTGGGATATGCCTATCTTCTTAAGAGCAGAGCCACAACTTACCGGGAAGAGCTTTCTTTCTTTTGTAAGAGATTTTATTAGTTCTATTTTTTTTTCATAAGAAATATCATCGATGTTTCCAGAAGATAAAAATTCATGTAAAAAAGATTCATCAAATTCAGCGAGTGTTTCAGAGAAGATATTGTTAAAAGATAAGAAATCTGGAATTTTATATTTTTGTTGAAAATAGTCATCGATATTCATAGTAAAAAATTCGGCGTCATTTTCAGAGCTCGCATTTTGTTTTATTTTGTTGATATTATTATTTCCTGGATCAAAATTATATATAAAAGCCTTTCCAATTAAAATATCATAAACACCGGTAAATTGGTCATTTAAATTATAAATTGGTAAATTAATGGGGAGAAATTTAATTTTAAAAGATTCGACAAGCGAATTATAGGTTCTTGAAAATGAAGATGTTGGTCTGTCAAGTTTGTTTATAAAAAACATTAAAGGTATGTTATCTTCTGAACAAAGATTATAAAGTGTTTCGGTTTGCGCTTGAACTCCAGCTGTTCCACACACTACCAATATTCCAGAATCTATAACAGTGAGAGATTTCTTTACCTCAGAAATAAAATCGATATGTCCTGGAGTGTCTATAATATTTATCTTGTGATTCTTCCAGAATACAGTTGTAGCAGCAGAAATAATGGTTATTCCCCTTTCTTTTTCTTCATCGAGATAATCCATCTCGGTAGTACCATCATCAACACTGCCAATTTTGTGAATCTTACCAGTTTGATAAAGAATATTCTCTGTGGTGGTAGTCTTTCCAGCATCAATATGTGCAATTATACCAATAGTCAACTGATTTTGTTCATCGGATGGTGACATCTGAAACTCCTTATAGCAAAAGATAAAAGAAGAATATAAAAGTTTAGTTCTCACATAATAGCTTGAAAACATAGTACAAGAAACTGTTTCTAACCTTAAATTTAACATTATCAGGTAAAAGACTTCTCGTTATAACTTATGAGTCAGACATCTCTACCCGTAGAAAATAGCGAAGAGTCTATTTCTTAAGTATAAACCACTACATAGGCTTGATTATGCTTTCTTAAAGTTCATAGATCACCTGTTTAAACATAAACCTTTGATTAAAATGGTTTTATCGTGCCATTTATTAACTTTATCACTATTTTCGCTTTTTTTGTAAGTTTTAGCTATAAATACAATCGATAGTCTATCTATTATTTTTGCATTTTGTTTAACCATAGACTTCTGGCTGGTGTACTTTCGACTGTATTGATAAAAATGTATCACCAGGACTTTAAACTTGTGAATGTTATCCCGAATCAAAAAATCAAAGAGCACATTTAGTTTATATGAAATTTTGTTTTATGCAATTTTATTAACGAATAAAATGGTTCTCCTACCTAAAAAGGTAGACTTTACTCCTTTTCTTGTTATATTTTTTGCACTTTAGTGCCTTAAAGCCTTTTCAAGGCAATTTACAGGTCATGCATGATCTCAGAAGCTCCATCAAATATAGTTGTTTATTTTTATTGAAAAAAATATATAAAAAAACTGCAAGGCGTATACCCTGCAGTGTAATGAATGTTAAAAAATTAAAATAATATAAAATAAAAACTTGCCTATACTAACGGGATTAATTCTAAACTAATCCTTTCCATCTAGTTCATACATAATACTAAAACTTATTAATATTAGACTTAATGGGATAAAAAGTTTACAGTCGAGTATTAAAAAGTTATTGTTTAGAATTTTCTTTTTTCTCTTTTCTTTTTTCTTTTAATGATTTTTGTGGTTTTTTCTTCTCTTCTCTTTTTGATTTAGTGGTATGTTCTGCCATATTTACCTCCCAAAATGATTGTTTCAGAAACATCTATATTTACACACATTTAAATTAACTCAAGTTAGAAAAAATGCAAAAAATTTACAACTTTTAATCTTCTAAAATAACATAATAATACTCATCTTTAGGTAGTTTTGATAATAAATTCTGGGTAACCTGCTGAATAAACAGCTTATCTTCAGCTGTTATTCCAGAATCAATGGCTTCCTGTGCATTATTTTCAACAGTATTTATGGATGAAGTCATAGCTCCATTTGTGAGAATATTTATTATAGAAGCTAGAATTGATACAAAAAGCTTTTGAGATTCTTTATGTTTTGATGATGGTAAGGCATTTTTGTTTATAAGGTACTCTGTGAATTCATTTAAGAAAAAGTTTAATTCGCTATGAATAATATTATTCTGAAATATTATTAATTTTCCATTGACAGCACGATGTGAACCATTATAAACTTTTTTGTAAGTTATGACATTCAACGATTCATAATTATCATTGATAGTATAAAAATATAGAGTCGGTACATAGTCCAAATAGTTAATATTATCGATGAGAAGTGTTGTTTTTTCAACGATTCCTTCAACAGAAATATGACTACCATTGTATCTGCCAGGATCTTTTTTTATTTCTGCTATAGTGCTTGAACAAGAGGATAGAACTAAAAAAGCAAATAAAAATAGGCTGAGAGCTAAAACTTTTACATAAGTTTGTTTACTTTGTTTTTTCATAAGCATCTCCTTGATTTAAACTTATTTTAAACATTTATCGAATATGAGAATCAAAATTGCTTAAAAATATATAAACTTTTTATACGCTAGTCATTTTTCAGAGTTATAATATTATTAATATCGATATTAATATTGAAACTTCGTTAATTAATAAACTCAATTGATTTCATAACTAGCCTTAAAATAGCTTTTAATAAACAATAGCATATAAGATTAAAAATACAACTTTCCGGTATTTTTTTAAAATAAGCTTTAAATCAAAAGTTAAAAGTTTGTTATATGAATATATAATGCAAAAGTTCAAATAATTTTTAGCAAAATAATTTACATAAAATTTCAAAAACTACTTGACAAAGATAAAAGATATAGTAGTTTGAGATTCGCCGACGCCACGTACAAGTTTACGAGAGTGGACTTAAAGTGGTAGTTTGGCAGCTCTAATGGTGCATTTTCAGTATTTTTTATAATTTAATCATGGGAAAAGGAAAGTGCGAGACCCATGAAAATACTTTTAGAGAACTTCGAGCGACGAAAGAAGCTCTGTATGATTA
>JAAYUW010000131.1 GCA_012517545.1 Exilispira sp. | reverse complement strand
GTAATCCCATCAATATATGTTGTTTTAAGATAATTGTTTAATTTTTCATATAATTTTTGTATGCTTACACAACCATTTTCATCAACTATATAACTTTTTTCTTTCAAATAAACATAAGTAACTGCATTTTGAATAGCCATTGTTGCTATCTGTTGATAATATCCACTGAGCAAAGGATTGGAACTGCACTCTGAAGCATTACCAAACATATATGCAATGACCATCGTTAGAGAAGCTGTATCAAGATTAGATAATTCATTTAAACTAAGCCCGTTTGTACTTTTTAAGTCAATGATGTTATTGGTGTCATTATTTATTTCATTTTTCCACTGAGAAAATCCATTTATACTTTTAAGTTTATTAATAATATCTTTTGCCTGATTTAGTTGAGCTTCACTATAAGTTGAAGAAATAAATGAATAATTACCAAGCATCTTTTGACTTAAAGCTATCTGTCGTGCTTTTGTATTTGAATTATCACCAAAAAACAAAGTCATCTCTTTATCAAAAGATTTAAATTCATTATATATATCTACAAAAGTATAAAAATCATTATACGATTTTTGTCTTAATGCCTTCATATAATCTGAAATAGTTAGAAAACCATCTGATGATTCACCAATCTTTAAATTTTCATTTGCTGTTACTTTATTGTAAGAATCTTTTTGCTTTAGATATATTTCATTTGAAAAGCTAAGTGCATTTTTTGCATAGTCATCAAGACAGGTTAATGAATTTGAAAGAGTAATATTCTCCCACTGTTTTGCAAATATCCCACTATTAAGAAAAATTTGCATAAAAATAAGAGAATATCTATTTTTTGAGACACTATTCATATCATCAATCATTTGATCCAGGTTTTTATTATTTAGTGCATCTATGCAACTAGCTGTGTAAATCTGTTTTTCATCTTTTATACTTTTTTCTATAAAAGCAAAATATATATCTTTCACTTTATTATGAAGATAAGAAAAATACTTTTCTGCCTTTTTTCCATCTTCATCTTCAGCTACTTCGCATCCCATTGCTTTGATTAAACCTTGCACTCCAGCACTGTTTAAATAATTTATTCTTTGAGAAATATCAGCTATTTTAGTTTCATTTCCATTTTCATCTTCAGATATCGTTACCATATTTTCTAAATCATTATAAATACAACTGCAAATAAACGATAGAATAAGTTCGTATCCTTTATCTATATCAGCACCAGATGGTAAAAGAAAAGAATTAATAAAATTTAAAAGACTTTTTTGCTGGTCTGTAAGATCGGAATTGCCTTCCGGATTAACAATTTCACTAATTAATTCGTTAAGAGAACTTAAATAAATTGATTTTAAATTTTCTTTTTCAGCTTTATCTTCTTCTGTATTTTCCTGCTGCCTGGCATATTTATTATAAGCCTCAATAAGACTAAAAGCCTTATCTATCCCATCATCATCAAGTTTTAAAAGCGAAAGGCTTGCATTTATAAGTGTATTGAGTGTAGATGTAGCATAATTATTCCCTGTTTCCAGTTTTTCAGAAATCTTACTGGCATAATCAAGTATATCATTAACCAGTGCAGAAGTATGATCTTTCTGCAAAGATTCAAGTTTGTTTTTTATCACTTCCTGGATATGTTCAGCATTTTGAAAACTCATAGAACTCACAAGATCTACAACTTCTGTGTATGTTGCACATGCAGCTTTTTGTGCATTTATGCTACTTTCAAAATAAAGAAGTAATGTATGATATGGATTAAATAGCTTTTCCATAATACTTTTTTTATTTATATCTTGATCTTTACTGTGAAGATCAATAATATTCTTCATATTTTCAAGCAAAGTTTGAAGGTAAGTGGAAAACTCGTCATTCCCAAGTCCTGCTGCAGTTTTTTCAAGTTCTGAAAGATTAGCATAGGATTCTTTTAAAGTAGTCAGTGGTATTGTCTCACTTACATCATTAACATTTTCATCAGTAAATTGTATAAGAGAAATAGAATCTTTGATTTGCTTTTGAGAGCTAAATAAAAAGGCGAGTGATTGACCATTGTTCATTGAAAAGATCTCGCGTGATAACATATCTTTTGAAATGGCATTCATAGATTTATCTATGGCATCAAGAAGTGAAGTAATCTCACTTCTTTCAACATCAGATGTACTGGTTATCTTACATAAAAAATCATTTTGTTCGTCAACGATATTATTTATCTGCACTAAAAAAGTTTTTATATATGATGAGATCTGCGCATCTGAAATTTCAGATGATGCAATAAGTTCAACCATATGCTGATATTCTTTCTGCTTATCAGCAAGTTGTTTCTTTAACTCTGAAAGCTGCTCGGATAGTTCATTGTAACTTAAAGATAATCCATTTAACCCTTCTACCGCTGCTTGATATGAATCCAATGCGTCCTGATATGCCTGTCTTGCATCTTCATACTTTTGCTTTGTTTGCTCTGCATTTTCTCTTCCACCTTCATTAAGAGCATATTGAAGAACATTTTCAACAATCTCCATCTGCTGACCCCAGAACTTCTTCCTGTAGTATGCTTCACAAACAGCTATGTCATAGTCCGATAGATATACATTATCTTCAATAATGGATAATACAGAATCAAATACACTTTCTTTATTTTCTTCCTGTATGCCATACATTTCAAGTAATTTACCTTCGGAAATAGCATTATTACACATGTTTAATACTTGACTTTGAATATTACTTATAGATTGTACTATGTTACTTTTCTGAATTAAAAGATTGTTAATTTTATTAAAATAACTATCATTTCCTGTGAAAAAACTGGATATATTACTTTTTACACCACTTATCTTAGTTCCACTACTTGTTCCATTCAATGTGGTAAAAGCTCCATGAACACTTGAACCCCAATCTGGTTGATCTTGTGTAGAATTTGGCTTTTGATTATAAGTCATTGAATATAGAAGACTTTTTTTTGATCCATCAGATAAGGTGCAATTAAGAGCATAGTTTATAATAAAATTCCCGTTAGAATTATTATAGGCTGTTGAAACTACTTTAAGTTCAGTAGATGAAATATCTTTGCTGGAAGTAACACCTATCTTATCATAGGCAAACAATTTTGTAAGTTCATCGTTTGCGGTTTCAAATCCTAGATTTGCATAATTGCCTGTAGCATTTTTTATACCACTTTCTGTATATTTTGCATAATATGTTGTCGTAATTTCTTTGTTTTGCCCAGAACCTGTTATGACTTCTTTTTCGCATGTTATATATGAATTTACAAGTGCATTCCCATCTGCTTTTAACTTATTTATAATATACTGTTTTATTTGATCTTCGCTCAATAAAATCGAACCTTGATTTGAAGAATAATATGTATGAACAGAAGTGTTTATAGCACTCGTATAATTGTTTATTTTGTTTTGAATAAAGCTACTTGAAGATGCTTTAAGATTATTTATACATCCATTATAAGTTGAACTGCTCATTTGAAAATTGCTAAAATTATTTATAAAATCACTTTTTAATTTAGCAGCATAATTATTATATGTGTTTGTTATGAAATCTATCGTTTCATCTGTCTCAAGTTGTCCCATTGTATCTTTGTTATTGTTTAGATATTTGGTAAAAGAGATCAAGGGGACAAAAATATCTGAAATTTCAGCATTATCCGGGATTAAAACACCAAGATAATCCTGAATCATCGAAAGATAGCTTGAAACATACGCATCTATTGCACCAACTGAACTTTTCCCGGTGTTTAATACCTGCAAAATATTT
>JAAYUW010000012.1 GCA_012517545.1 Exilispira sp. | reverse complement strand
TTATTGTTTTCAAAGGCTCCAATAAAATAGGTATTTGTAAATATTTTAAGGTTGTTGATTTTTGAATTTTCTTTAAGTTTATCTTCAAGTATTTTAGCTATCTCAAAACCTCTTGTCCCAGCATAACAATCTTCTTTTGAGCCAAAAAACTTATGAGTTTGAAGAAGAAGTTTACCACCAAGAGCCTGTTTGTCATCCACAAGAATAACTTTCAAAGATGAATTATTAAGCAATTCGAAACAGGCAGATAATCCGGATGGTCCCCCACCTATAACAACTACATCTGCTTTTGTTTCATAAATATCTGGAAAAGATTCTAGTTTTTCTCGTTTTAAGGAAGGAAGACTTTCAACAGAGTATAATCTCATATTATCTTGAATGGCAGTCATACAACCTTTAACAATATATCCATCAGCAATAATCCTGCATTGAGCACACATGCCATTAGCGCAGAAAAGTCCCTGATAAGAGTTATCATGAAGATTTTTACCAATGTTGTATATGCCATAAGATGCAAGGGCTGATGTTATCATCATCCCTTCATATCCGTAATATTTTTTATCATTGTAATAGAAAGTAATTTTATTCTTATAATTAGATTGGAGTACGGGATGTTCCCTTATTATTGACCCCTCAAGGGGAGAAGAACACGAGTTGCTTTCATTTGAATTATTTTTAAAGTTATTATCTGGCTTTTTGTTCACAAATTTACCCTCTAAAGTTAATAAGATTATTTTATGTTTTTCTCTTTTTTTATGGCTTAGCCACAAAAACAAGGCAAACGATATATTTCCTTTTTTTAGTCTATACAACTTAAGATTAATTATCACCCACATAAAAAAGCGATGTAATAATATAAATATGAAATGAATTTATGAAAATTTAGTTTTATTTAATTTAGATAAAATATAGTTTAAGTCAAGGAACTTTGGTGTTTTCACTGCATGTGGATCTTCTCTCTTTGATATTGTGAAAGTATAAAATGCCACAAATTATGAATTAAAATCTAGATTGTTATGCAACCTGTTATGGATATGATAGGAAATTTAATATAAATGTTGTTTTTTTTATTCTATTGGATCAAATATGCATTGCTTTAATATTATTTTTAATATCGATATTTCTGGACTTTCGACTGTAGTATAAAATCTTTTTCCTGAACTTTAAACTGTGGACTTTCGGCTGAAGTATTCAGCTAAAAGCAAAATCAAGTATTCCTGAAGAGAGTGAATATATATATATTATTGGATCCATTGAGATTTAATAAATCTGAAAGATAAGCAACAGTTTTGCCAGTTGTATATATATCATCAACCAAAAGTATTTTTTTATTTTCTATTATTTTTTTAGATTTTTGCAATAAGCTGAATCTATTGGCAAATTCCGTGGCACTGCTTTTATCTCTATCTATATGTCGATAGGAAAAACCTGTTTCCTTAAAACATTTTATAAGAGGTTTATTTAACTGTTTAGAAATGATTTGTGCAAATTTTTGTGAAGGATTATAATTTCTGACATATTTTTTTTGAAGAGAAATGGGAACAAAGGTAATTATATCAATTTTATCCTTTATCGAATAATTAAAATAATCATTATGTTTCAAATTAACTTCATCTTTTATATCTTTAGTATTGAAAGCGAAATAAGTTTTTACAAGAGTTATAAAAAAATTTAAAGCAATACTATTTTTTTTGTATTTTGCCTCAAGATAAAGGTTATAGAGGTTTTCCTGTAAAGGGAGAAGCGAATAATTTGAAACAAAGGAGCTGTGATGAAATTTGCTGCACCTTTCTTCTTTATTTAGAGGATAAGAACATACTTTGCATCGATTAAAGTTGTGTATCATATTTTCAATATCCACTATACATTTTGAACAAATGCGCAATCGAAAATATTGATTTTTGGATAGAATTTGATCAGCCTGTATATTTTTAGCAGATGTATAATTATTTATGTTGTTGAAATAAGCGTATTTATTTTCATTTTTACAAATCAAACACTGATTTTCGCCAAACAACTGGAGTATTGGCTCAAGAAAATAATAAATAAGGTAAATAATTTTTTGTTGAAGTTTCACTTTTTTCCTTATTTTTGAAAGAAATTTACATCTGGCTTACAGAATTAATTTTGTTTTTGGGCAGGTAAAAATATTTTTTATCGATAAAGGAAGATAAAAAACGGGGGTATTAATTTTATGTTTCTGGAAATCAAAACTAAATTTTACTTATAAGGACAAAAAGAACTATGAGTTGAATTTTTAATATATTTTCCATCAAGTCTGTCAGCTTTAGACACTACTGCTAAACCATTTTTGCGAAGTTTATAAAGTATCTCTTTTCTTCTTTCGGGGTTATTAAAACAACCCGGGCAAACACCTATTGTGATATGTTTTCCTGCTTTATCTTTCACTTCAATAAATGCTCTTTCCTCACTAATAGCTAAAATACGAGATTCTTTTGTTAAATAACCTTTCATAAATTTTACTTTTCTGTTTTTATTTTATTTTTTAGATCCTGGACAGTTGTCCCATATTGCTCTATAAAATCTCTCAATGGGATATCTATTGGTGCATCTTCTGGAAGTCCAAGAATTTTAATGACCTCTGAAGGTGATATTTTTAATTCTAGAGCTATTTCAGAAATACTCATAGAGCCTTTAATATCAAACCCAGCTGGAACAACGAAGTTGAGTCTTTCACTATTTGTGGGATTGTCGATTGAGATCTGCTGTTTTGTTATTGGTAGTGATAAACCTTGTATGGGGACCAAAGAACCAAGGATATAAGTTAATAGAAAAAGAGTGACTATTAAAATTCCTGAAAATAAAGGATTTATTTTTATTCGAAATGTTTTAAGTTTTAAGGTTTCTTTTTTTGTGGGGCATTTAGAGATGCATTCGAAGCAATTTATACACTCAGAAGAACTAACTTTTTCTTTTTCCATTATTTCAATATTCATAGGACATATTTGATCGCATTTTTTACATGTGATACAAGTTTCCTTATCTCTTATTATTGTATTTGTATTAAAAACACGTATTATCCCTAAAAAAGCTCCCAGGGGACATAGATACTTACAAAAAGGTCTATCAATAAAGATAGATAAAAAAATAGTTATAAGTAATATGGTAAAACCGACTGCAAATTCTGTAAAAAGTTCTGAAAACCCGGATGTAATATGAGCATAAGCTGCCCATGGATCATAGGGACGAATTATGAGAGTTGAAGTTTTATATGTAAAATACAATATGATAGGAAGTAAAATATATTTCAATAATCTTAAAAATCTATCAAATTTTGGAAGCAAAATTATTTTTCTTTTTACTATTTTAGATCCTATCCATCGAAAAAAACCTTGCAAAGCACCAAATGAACAAACCCATCCACAAAAAATTCTTCCAAGAAAGATGCCTGAAAATAATGTAAGAATGAAAAGAATGATATTTGAAACAGTGGTTTTAGATAAAAAAGATTTTGAAGCTAAAAATCTATATAAAGTTTCAATTCCCCCAAATGGGCAAATGAAGTCAACAGAAGGAAAATAGCTTGAAATATTATGGAGGATAAAAATAATTGTTGAAGATAATAGAAAAAATACTAATGAGATTTTTCTAATTATTTGAGTGTTATCCTTTTTCATAAATTACCTTCTTTAATTAACTTAATAGTCTGTATTAAAGCTTATTTCTGTTTAAAAAGTTATAAATAGCGCCGGAAAGTTCCACTATTGTGAATGGTTTTTTTAAGTATCCATTGGCTTGTTTGATAATTTCGGTGGTCTGTATATCATTTTTTAAACCTGAGATAATCAATATTTTGACATCTGGATTTATTTTTCTAATATTTTTCATGGTTTCTTTCGCTGAAATTCCAGGCATGGAAATATCTAGCAGAACTATCTTAATAGAATCAGAGAATTGTTTAAAGATCTTTAAGCCTTCATCTCCATTCGAAGCTGTAAGAACATTGTATCCCAGTTTTGTTAGCATTTGCCTTGTTAAACGTCTTATTATCTCCTCATCATCAATCACAAGTATAAGCCCGGTTCCTGTTTTTATTGTTTTTGTTCCAGGTTCGGTTTCGATTAATAATTTTTCATGGAGTACAGGAAAAAAAATATAGAATGTAGTGCCAACATCTGGTGCAGACTCAAACTCGATAAAACCTTTATGTTCTTTTACAATAAGTTGCACCATAGAAAGTCCAAGTCCAGTTCCGTAGTAACTTTCTTTAGTTGTGTAAAAAGGTTCAAATATCTTATCAACTTTATCTTCAGGAATGCCAACTCCTGTATCAGAAACGCTGAGAATCCAGAAATCTTCTTTTTTATTTTCAGAATTTATCCTGTTAACAATCTTTTCTTGAACTAATGCAGGTAATTCTGTTTCATTTGATCTTAACAGTTTTATCGTTAACTTTCCACCAGGTTTTTCTGAAGAAGGTCTCATTATAGTCATAGCGTGAGATGCATTGATACAAAGGTTCATAACACATTGCTCAAGAGAACTTTTATCACCAAGAATTATTGCTTTATCATAATTGCTGATAAGTTCAATCTCAATAGATTTGTCAAAAGTGCTTTTACAAATTTTGTATACTGATAAGATTATTTCAGTAAGATCTGTAGGAACATTTTCAATACTATGCTTTTTGCTTAATGTTAAAAGTCTGTTAACTATTTCTGATGCTCGTATTGTAGATGACTCGAGCATCTCAATATATTCGAGTAATTCTTGATTCTGGTAAAGACTATTTTCAGTAATGAAGTATTTAATAAGTGAAATTGAAGAGGAGATACCAGTTAAGACATTGTTAAAATCGTGAACAATACCACCAGAAAGAGTTCCTATTATTTCCATCTTCTGAGATTGCAAAAGTTGCCTTTCAAGCTTATCTTTATCTGAAACATCTTCAAGAATAATAGCTGTTCCAGAAAATCCATTTTGAGAAATTGGTATAATATCCAGATTAAAAAGTTTATTTTCCATCATCTCAAAATTTTGTCTTGTAAATTCGATCATCTCCCCTGAAGTTGTTACCTGTTTTATCTCCTGCTGATAATTTTTGAGATAAGGCATTATTTCCAGATAATGTTTACCAATAACATCTTCTTTTTTTAAACCTATAATTTGTTCTGCTGTCTTATTCCACTCCAAAATTTTACCATCAAGGTCTATCGAAAAAAGAGCAAGTGGGAGAGAATCCACAAGATTTGATATATATTTCTGGTATTTTTGAATCGTAACTTTATCTTCTTTTAACTGTTCGTATGAAACTGCAATTTCACTTGATTTATTGGAAATAGCAGTCATAAGGCTTTGTACCTCTGAAAATCCTTTAAAATATGGTGGCAGGGTAAGATCAAGATTTTCTATTTCCCACTTAGAAACTGATTTAGCAAAGTAATTAAGAGGATTTAATAGAAATACTATTGCTAAGATCATTTTAATGCTAATTAGAATAAGAACTAACAGGATCATAATAATAATCGCCACAATGGTACTTCTAAGATGTTCATAAATAAGCGAGTATGGAGTTATTAAATAAACTTTATTCTTGATAGCTTTTATGTTTATAAAATTTACAAGATATCGTTCATTGGCTACTTTAATCGAAGAATAATCTTTTACATCAGGAAAAAAAATAATGGGTTGTTTTTGATTAAAAGAGTATAAAACATAATTATTCTCATCAGTTATAAATATTGAAGAATTTTTATTTAATAATATTTGCTCTACGCTTTTAAAAATCGATGAAACATCTATATTTGAGATTAGATATCCTGAATCTGGTAATTTTTTTATAATATAAAATGAAGGTTCATTCATAATAAGATGAGATGATATTGATGTAAAAAAAAGTTCATGTTCAGGGTGTTGAATTATAAAATTTGTTAGGTTAGAATACTTGATAGAAATTCCTTCTGTAACAATACTTTTAGTGTTTTTTTTATATATTTTATCAACATTGAAATTATTATCTATGCTAAATACTTCCGAGATATCACTAAAATAAGTTAAGACATGTTCAATATGTTCATCAAGATAAATATTTTTTACGATATTTATCGATTGGCTAAGGGTATTGCTAATATGATCATCTATAAGATTTAATGATCTTTTTTGGTCATCAAAAGTCATTTTTTTTTCATTATAAAACGAGAAAACAGTAAACAAAATAAGAATGAATACAATAAGGATATATGTTAAGATTTCAAGAGATGTAAACAATTTTTTAAAAGAAACATTTTTTATAAAATTAAACTTAAATAATTTTTCAATAATTTTATTTAAAATAAAAGGTTTCATATAATTTCCTGATTATAATTTTGCTAAGTCTTTTCTATAAACCTGGTTTTTTTAGTTGGCTCTTATTTTTTTTACTTTAGAATTTCATCTATGGGTTTTAATAGAATCATGTTTGTTCACTGACTTTAGACTTTTATATTGTTGGCTGTATCATAAAAAGTAAAAAATTTTAAAGATCAAATTGAAAAAATTAAGTTTATTGGTTTATTTTAAAATTACTAAATAAAAATAAAAGTAAGAGAATTTATATATCTATCTCATCTAATAATTTTTTCTATATCTTTAATAAAGTATATATCTGAAATACAGTCACCATATTCATTAAATATTATTTCTTCTAATACTGTTTTTTGATAAGGATTTTCTTTGAAGTACCTTTTGACACTTTCAGGATCTGTACAATGATTTGAAAAGGCTCGATCCAAAATCTGCATGGCTTCATATATTTTGTAGCTGGTGATGGTAGGAGAAAATCCAAATTTAGATTTGAAAACATTAATAAGTTGATCAAAATCCTTGTTATCATCAGGAGATTGATAAAAAGAGGAAAAAGTGCAGTTATCTATGGCTGATCCTAGAGTCATAGCTATTCCCACACTTATAACCCAGGGGGTAAAGATAAACTGACAATGTTTATTGGTATTGTATAAAATCTGAGCTATAACTCCTATTTTGACCATTCCTGAACCCACTATAAAATAGCAGATATCGTACTTTTTTCCTGAAAGAGACTTCTTAACTGTCTCTATATTGAAAAGTTCTCCATCGACAAATAGTGTTTGAATCTTTTTATTGGTAACGTGTTGCTTTATATATTCAAGAGAAGGGTAAGTATAGTTTTTATTTTTTGTATCAACTATTAAAAGTAAATTTCTTCCATCTAAAGAGTTTATATAATTTGCTATCTGCTTTTGTTCATAATTTAAATCGGGAATTATTCGAAAAAGATTATCATCTTTATTTGTTAACATGGTTGAAGTTGCACCACAACTTATACAAAAAATATCCTCTTTAACAAGTTTATCGTAATAAGCTAAAATAGCGGTTGAGGTATCAGAAGAAATGATAAATTTAATATTATCTTTTAAAATATCATTAAAAGCAGTTTGAGCTTTTCCAGGATCCCATCCATCATCATAGAATTTTATCTTTATTTTGCTTTTGGGATTTTGTTCAAGGTAAAATTTTGCAAATAAAATCTCGCTCTCTCCAACTGTAGAAGCCTTATCAAACTTAGTTACCAGGGCAATCTGGATTTTGCTCTTGGAGGTGCAGGTAAAAATTGAAAAGCAAAGAAAAATAACCAATAAAATGCTCAGGATAAATAAGTATTTACTATTTTTCATCTTCTTCTCATATTAGATGTTAATTGTAAAAAAAAGAAGTCGGGTTTCATAATTTTAATAAAACATGCAAGAAAATATATTTAAAAATCCGATCTTTGCTATTTTATACGGATTGTATTCACTATATTAAGTTTTTTAGCAAATTTGCAAAAAGATTTATTCAGCGAAGAGCCAATTTGTGTTTAATTTTGTTTAAATTTGCCTACGTCTGGTTCTAAAAAAGCCTGTTTTTGAAAGCGAACCTATTGCATAATTTTTAAACCAACGTGAAAAGGCAGGCTTTAGTCGTATGAATTCTTAAATTTCGAAAATCATATTTAATTTATTTTACTATACTATTAAGTTTAAGTCAAAAATTTTTCCGCAATATTTATGCATTTTTCGTTTATTTGTCTAAAAATTGAAAGTTAATATTATTATAGGAAGCTAAAAGCAAAGTTTTTGGCATTGGAAAATAAAAAAAATAAGAAAATAAAAGAAAAAATAATTCTGGAATTTTAAATAAACTAAAAAATGACTTTAGTATAAAATTACTTTACTATCGTTAAAATTAGAAGAGAAACTGCACCACAGGAAATTATTTTAATTAAAATAGAAATTTTTGGGAAAAGAAAAATAAATAAAAAACTTAATGCAAGAATCAAAATCGAATAAAAGTCGGATATAACATCACGTGCCAGGGAAAATAAGGATAAAATTATCAAAAAGGGGATCATTTTTTGCAAATTTTGAAAGATATCCCTTATTATATCATTTTTTGAACTGATTTTATAGATATATATTAGAATTATAGATAACAAGATGGGCATAAAAATAACAGAAAATGTAGAAACAATGGCTCCCAGCATACCAGCTTTTTTTGCACCAATATAAGTGGCACAATTTAGTGCTATCGGACCGGGAGTTACCTGGGCTATTGCCACAACCTGCCAGAATTCAGTTTTTGAAAGAAATAGATATTTGTTGACCATCATATCTTCCATGATACTAAGTGAGCTGTATCCCCCACCAAAAGAAAAGAGTCCTATAACCAAAAAAGATGTAAAAAGTTTTAAGATAATCATTAGATCTGGCATAAAAATTACCTTTTAAATTCTATTTTATTTTTGTTTTTCCAGTTTGCTTGAAGGGAAAAATCTTCTAACTAAAAATAATATTAAAGCTCCAGCTAACAATAAAAGGATGGGAGAAATCTTGAAATAGATGGCAATTGCTGTTAAAATTGCAAGAATTATGTAATAAAACACGGATTCTCTTTTTTTAAGTATTATCTTTAAAAGGAATTGGAAAATAGCTGCGATAGTTGCGCATTTTACACCAAACATAAAGTACTGAAGATATTGTGAATTTAATATCTCTATTATCTGATAGACTATATATATCGAAAAAAAAGGTGGAAGAACAACACCAAGACAAGATAAAAAAGCACCTTCGAAGGAAGATATCTCGTAACCAAGGAAAATTGAGCTTGTTACAGCAACAGGACCTGGTAACATTTGAGCTTTAGCCAGAGCATCAGTAAATCTTTCAAGGCTTAAAAGTTTTTTCTTTTCAACAAACTGCTGTTGCATAACAGCTACCATGACATAACCACCACCAAGAGTAAAAGCGGAAATCGAAAAAAACTGAAAAAATAGAGAAAAACTTAGTTTTAATCGAGGAGTAAATTTCATAATGACCTCATATAAATTGTTAGATAATATTATGTGTTGCTGGCAACACTTATATTTATAAAATATACTTTGAAAGATTAAAAGATAAAAATTGTATTTTTAAAAAGGTACTTTTATGAAAAAATGCTTTATCTGAAAATTTTGTTTGTTATATTCATTTTGTCTTAAATACATAGACTCCATCCCAATCTTCTTCAGGTGGTTCTTCGATAAAGTGCTGACATCTTTCAATATACATGGTGGAAGTGCCATCGTTATTTAACTGATATGCTTTTGTGAAGTAATCTATGGCACTTTTCCAGTTCTTCTGTTTATACTCTGTAAGGCCTTTACCATAAAATTCCATAAGTTGTTCGATCTCAGGTGTCATTGTTTCAAAAGGTTGATAAATAGCAGTTGGCTTTAGTTTACCTTTAACACGGATAAGATCAAGTTCTCTTGCTGGGTAAATAGAACTAACATAGTTGTAAGTGAACTCCGAAATAATAACAGGAACCTTATATACTTTTGTAAGACCTTCCAGCCTTGATGCAAGGTTTACAGGATCACCAATGACTGTATAATCCATCTTTTGCTCAGAACCTATGTTACCAGCTATGACATCACCAGAAGATAAACCCATACCTATCCTTAAGTTTATCTTACCTTTTTCTGACATCTCATCGTTAAAGGACTTAAGTGATCTTATCATCTCAAAACAAGCCTTTAAAGCATTAGCAGCATCGTTTCCATAAGAAACAGGAGCTCCATAAAC
The DNA here is from genome assembly GCA_012517545.1 of Exilispira sp. Classification (GTDB taxonomy): domain Bacteria; phylum Spirochaetota; class JAAYUW01; order JAAYUW01; family JAAYUW01; genus Exilispira. The sequence goes on along the minus strand of JAAYUW010000012.1, from coordinate 12,340 downwards.
ACCCATAATTGCATCACCAATGAATTTATCAACAATGCCATGATTTTGAATTATTATGTAAACCATATGGTTGAAGTAATTGTTCAATGTTCCTACAAGTTCTTCAGGAGGTAAGGATTCTGTTATGCTTGTAAAATCTCGAATATCTGAGAAGAATATTGTACAAAGTTGCTTTTTCCCTATTAAAAGTGATGCATCTTTTTCTTTAATCTGTAAAAGTTGATCAACAATTTCTTGAGGAACATATTTCTGGAATATCGTTCTTATCCGTTTTTCATTATCTCTTGCTACAACTGCTTCAAAGGCATAATTTTTTATTGCCTGATAAGCTGTATCAAGTTCATCTGTCATAACATTGAAAGTTGCCGTTAAAGTTCCAATCTCATCATTATAGAAGACCTTTGCCTTTTCTTTTAAGTTATGTGTTTTGATTATATCTTGCATTGTAACAACGAGGAGTTTGGTGGGCTTTATTATTGAAGATATTATTGGTAAAAGGATTGCTATTATTAAACCAATAGTCAAAGCTCCAATTATTAGTACAAAAACTTGAATTTTTTGAGCATCGGCATAAAAGCTTTTTTCATTTTCTGAAATCAAAAGATACCAATCCCAGGACCCTGAAAGAAGATAGACTCCGACTCTTTTTTCACCTTCATTTGTATATGTAAACCAGTAAGAGCCATTATTTTTCATGTGATTGAAATATGGTCTATCTTTAACATTTAAACCAACATTTTTTGTGCCTAACAAGACAGTCCCATCGGATTTAATTATCTCAACTTGTGCTGTTTGAGAGTTTCGAAATAGACTTTCACAGTAGTATTGGATCTCCTTATAGACAGCATCAAGCATCTCGGGATCTTCATTTGCTATACCACCAGTTTTTAATTGCTCAAGCATGTCATACTGTGAGGATACTTTTTTGGAGAGTTCCTCAAGTTTTTGTGCCAGGAGCTGTTGAGCAACTTTTGTAATACCAATTTTTGCTTGATTTGTTGAAATTATTGAGATAAAAAGAAGTGGAACAATTATGAGAGGTATTACAGTTGCAAGAATCTTAGCCTTTATACTCATATTCTTCTCCCACAAAATATGTTCTATAAACTAAAACCAGGGCTTTTAACTTTTATAGAGAGTAAAAAAATAGACAAATTATTCAATTAAGGTTATTATAATACTGTCGAATAAAAAAGTAAAATGTCTGTACAAGATGGAAAAACCAATACAATTTTTAAATGACGATGATGAAATATTTTACAAATTAAAAAAAACCAATCCTTCAATTTTTAAAATGATTATAAAGAGGTTTATTATAGATTTCCATTATGGGTTGAAGGTTCAATTTAAGGATTATAGAGAATTATTCTTGGATCTCTTTAAACTTGATCCCTATATGGATTTTGCCTCTCTTAAGTATCCTGAAAGTTTAAAACCACTTGTTTTTGAGATAAACTCTTTTTCAGTTTCTTTTAGAAAACTTATCAAAGGTGATTTTTCCGTTCTTTCAAATATAGGAAAATCTAACCCAAAAATTTATATTATCTTAAAACTTTTATATGAAATTAATCTCGACAAATTAACTTCATTTATAAGTTACTATAACTCAAAAAGTTGTAAATGGACTGAATATATATATTTTCTAAAAGAAGCATATTCAAGTTTTCTATATATTATGCAGATTCCCTGGGAAACATCAGAAAGGTTGAAGATCACAAATAATTTCAATTCAAAATCAAGTTCTTCAGAAATTTCAAGCAATATTTTATATGCCCTATCTATTATGACGAAATTTTGCAGACAGAATTTTGAACTTGATCCTGGTATTTCATCTCACCTTTTTATAAGCATGATGGACTCGATTGAATATATATTAAAAAATATTCAGATCATATTTGCTCCAATTATATGCAGACTATTAGGATTTAGTGTAACAAATATTCATAAAAATAGAAAAAATATAGATAGATCACTTGCTTTATTGTTTGATATTGATGGCAAACAGCTTGAGGAAGAGATAAAAAAGTTGTTTACAAAGGAAGAGATTGAAAGTGAAGAAAAAATAGAAGAACAGGAAAAGATAGTATTTATTCCAATTGAGATGAAGCCATCAGCATCACTTTTAAATATGATATTAGGTGTAGAATTTTTTCAGGACCAAATAAAATACCCTGACTATATCGGTGAACTTATGGTTCTCGGTTTTGATTTTTTAGCAAAATATAAAGTTATAAGTCCCAAGGACCCAATGAATTATGCTATAGCATATGTAACTCTATTTGAAGAATTTTTAAAGGCAATAGATTTAAAAAAAATAGCCGATTCGGAGTTTACTGAAATAATTCAAAAATCTCTTGATAAAATGGATATCATTCTTTCAGAGCTCGATTACTATTATCTAAAAAGACTCACTGATCTTCGTAAAATTTACGAATCTTCGGAAAAACCTTTAGAAAATGATTACATCAAAAAGAGCATTGATGAGCTCAATACCTTTAAAAAACAGTTTTTTTTCAAGAGTTTTTTCTTTGTTCACTTTACAGATCTCAAGACGACCGAAGTATCAATCCCTTCACTTTACGATATAGTTTCAGAAGTATTTCAGCAAATAGACGACATTTTAGTATATTTTGATAGAAGAAAAAGTACTGAAAAACAAATATTTACAAGTAAGTATGAACTTCTTGATCTATCTCAAACTATAAATATTGGAAGTTTATTTTTAAAGAATCGTTTTGAAAAGGTTTTCCCTATAGTAAAAAACTATGATCCAAAATCATTAAGAAATTATCTGTATATACTTTACAACTTTTTAAAACTTGGGATATGGAGTTTTATAAGTGAATCTTCAAGTTTTGCATCATACTCTTCTGTAGATTTTCTCGCTTATGAGCCGTCTATGAATAATCTAAATATAATCGAATCCCCTGAATACTATCTATACAACAAACTTCAGGTCGAACTTGAAAAGTTCAAAACACTTGCCTATCTTGATCCTTTAACAGGTTGCTATAACAACAATTTTTTAAATCAGGAATTGAAAACAATAGATGTTAAAGGGGTTTTATTGTATATCGATCTTGATAATTTTAAGTACTTTAATGATAATTTTTCCCATGATTTCGGGAATATTGTTCTTAAGGAATTTGGTACCATTCTTTTGAAGTATTGCAGAAAATCTGACTATCCTGTGAGAGTTGGAGGAGATGAGTTTATAGTTTTACTTAAATCTGAGATTATAGAAACAGGTATATACTTTACCAGAAGAATATATGAAGCTATGGTTTCTCTTAATAATTACCTGCACTCTTTAGTTGAAATACAATTTCATAAACCTATTGAAAAAGAGATCCAGTTTAGTATGGGGGCATCTTTTGCCAGTGGATCGATTGATGAAGCCATCAAAGTTGCAGATAGATGTATGTATATCTCAAAACAAAATGGGAAAAACGCACTAACTTTTATTGAAGATAAAAAATTTAAGATAATAAAATTAGCCACCTCATTGTAAGAAGAAAAATAAATTTAATGTCATAAACCATTTATCGAGTTTTTCTTTCTTTTATTCTCACATAAATCTGCAAAATTTGTAAAGAGCTTGTAGGCAATATAACCTGCTATAATAGTTAAAAAAAGAAGAGTAAAAAATGTCGAAATGGATCTATTTTCTACCAGGGTTTTTGAGATATCATAATTTTCACTTTCTGAATATTGAAGCTGTTGAAGTATTTTACCAGACTTTGTTATAAATAGAAACAGAGCAGGAATGAGGTTGTTCAAAATGTGTACTATAATACTATATAACAAATTTTGCGTATAATAGAAGATTAAACTAAGGGCAAAACCTATAAAAAAAAGATAAAAGATTCTCGAAACATCAAAATGCATGATTGAAAAAATAAGACTACTTAATGTCATGGTTATTATAGATTGAGTTTTACCAAGATGAATAGACAAAAAAAAGCCACGAAATGTTATTTCTTCAGATATTGGCCCAATTAAAGCTATTAAAAAACAAACTGCAATAAAGTTGTTATCAAATAGTTTGAGAAGGGCATCACTGTAAAGGTTTTTATTGTTTTCAAAAAATGTAAATTCGTTAAGAAAAAGATTTGCAAAACTCTGTAGAGAAAGTGCGAAAAAGATCATCACCAAAAAAAATGCGATAGCTGAGATAAGTAAACCTGATTCCAGATTTATCTTTGAATCACCAATAAAAAAATACCTGATTTTTTGAAAACTATTTCTTCTCTTTGTCTTTTGCTCTTCTTGTGGCTTTTTTTCAAGTGAAATCTGTTTATCATCTATATTTACAGTTTCTTCATTAAGTAGAAATCTTGAGCAAAACAAAGCAAATAGAAAAAGAAGTAAAAGTAAAACAACATTGTTAAGGTACTCTAATAGTATTGTGTTTTTTTCAAAAAAGTCGTTAAATTTCATTCCTAAAAAAACTGTTATAAAGTAGTGACCTATTATTATTGCAATGAGCAAGATATAATAAAGCCATTTGTGCTTGATTTTAATCATTCATTTTCCCTATTTAAGTATGCTATCCTCGCATTCAAGGCTTTTCTGAGACATCTTTGTTTTCTTTGTTTTGCCCGGGGATCTCTTCTTCAATGTTTTTTGCATAGATAAAACGCATAAGCATCGATTTTAGTAAACTCAAATCTTTTGATGAAATGATTGGGGAACTAAATATTCTTTCGAAAAGTCTTCTAAAAGAAATTTCATCATTTTTAATAAAAAGCTGTCTTGTTTTTGCTGCAGAAATAATATCTTTATAGAAGTTTTCCCGCTCTTCCATCGTAGAAATGGGATGAGTCTGAATCTTAAGTTTTTTTGGAATTTCAGATGAATTTTTAACCTTAAGTTCGTAATATATATAATCAAGAACTATAGCCACCGCTTGAGCCAGATTCAGGGATGGTGATTCAGGATTTGTCGGGATATATGCAAGAACGCTGCATAACTTAATCTCATCTGTATTAAGTCCACTCTTTTCTCTGCCAAAAACAAGAGCAACATTTAAAGTTTCAAGCTTATCATTTTTAAATACTTCTTGAAAAAAACTATTAAAGTAATCCTTAAAATTCCAGTTAATCTGCCTATTTTTTCCAGCTCGTCTTGTAAAAGCTATTGAAAGGTGAATATTTAGAGTCTTAAATGCTGTTTCCAGGTCCGGGAAAACTTCACGATTATCAAAGATATTTAAGCCAGCTGGTGTGTGTGCAAAAACAAGACCCTGGAGCGGATCCTGCCACTCTGGAGCTATTAAAACAAGTCTATCAAGTTCAAAGTTACCAAGTGTTCTTGCAATTTGTCCAGCATTCCCGGCGAATTCACTACCAACAAGAAAAACAAAAAATTTTATTTTATCTTTTTCCAAGATCCATTCCTTTTTTGCTTAAAAAAATCGAGAGTTTTTTTAGAGCTCTTGCTCTGTGAGAAATCTCATTCTTCTCTTTTATATCAAGTTGGGCAAAGGTTTTATGAAGCCCGGGATAATAAAAAATAGGATCATACCCAAACCCATTATTGCCAGCAGGAAATTTTGTAATATAACCTGAAACTTTCCCATTGAAATAGAAATATTTTTCATTGATTTTAAAGCAAAGAACAGTTTGAAAGCAAGCTTTCCATGAAGTCGGAAGTAAAACTTTAAGATTAGTTAAGTAGAATATATAAAATAAGTTATAAAAAACTAATTTTATCTTATTTTTTTGCGTTAATTTTGATATCTCAATTTTTTTTTGTAAAATTACTCTTTTAACTTTTTTATAAAAATTATTTGAACCTATATATAATAAAAGTTTTATTAAATAGGTATTTCTAAGTTTTTCGGGAGAAATATTTGCGAATCTTTTGGACATTACTCCTGGATAAATTTCCAGCCGTGTAAAATAAAATTCCCAGAATTCAGATATTTGCTTTATGGTCTTATCATTAAATAAATTCTTATCCTTTAAAAACTCAGAAAAAAGTTGAGATGCTGATTTGCCATCCAACCCTAACTTTTTCAAAATTTTTATAATTCTGCAAAGTTTCAATACAACCAATCCAGAGTCATCGGCCAGTATTGGAATATTTGAGAGAAGATCGGATTTATATTTCGACGAGATATGATTTACCTTTAAAAAGGCATTTTCCTTAAAATTTTTCCCATTTTCTTCTATATCTTCTTGAATATTAAAATCAGATGGCTGAAGAATTTTAATGGTATTATTAAAAAAATTTTCTATTTCGTATGATTTATGTTTATTGTTAGTCATAAAAAGTATCGTGTTCATATATCTCCATAATAAGTAAAAGGTAATAAATATTTTTCTTATATCCTGACATTTGTAAAAGTGCACTTTATAGGAGTGAAGAATCTATTTTAAATATTTGATAATAATTCTATCGATTTATTAAGGAGAATTTTTTATTATAAGTAAAAAAGAGTCTTCAGGTTCAACTTTTTCATATAGCAGTTTATACATAACATAACTTCTAAGAGTTTTTTTTATATATGTTGCAGTTTCAGAAACAGGGTAAAGCTCAGAAACGACAAGGGGGTGCACATTTTTAGTAGCTTTTTTAGCAAAACCATTGTGCCCTCCATTATAAGCTCCTATAATAGATATTATGTTACCATTGAAAACTTTTGAAAGATAATCTATATATTTAAAACCTGCTTCAATATTGAAATCAGGTTCAATAAGCTGCCTTTTTGCCTCACTAAAACTACAGTTCATAAGCCATGAAGCAGTCGATGGCAAGAGCTGCATGAGTCCAATTGCATTTGCAGTTGATACAACTGAGCTATTGAAGTTACTCTCAGAGTTTATGAGTGAAAGATAAAGAAATTTATCATATAAAATTGACTGTTTATTAATATTTGCAAAAAAATTTCCATCTCCAAGTTTTTGTTCAACAACCTCTTTATACCAGAGTGGGAAAATGCAGGCAAGAGATTCAGAGCTAATTTTAGTTTCTCGTGTCAACCTTTTCAAACTTTTTGAAATTATGTCAAGCTGGTAGTATATAGCCTTATCATATTCTCCTGTAAATAAATAATAATCCACAAGAAAGGGGTTGAAAATATCTTTATTTAAGGCTCTATCTTTAAAATAAAAGATGGATCTTGAAAATTCTAGATAAAAATTATTTTCAAAAAAATAAGATGAAAGAAAAAAATGTTTATCTAGAAGGTTTTTTTTTGTTGACGAACTAAAATTTGCATTATTTATGGTAGATTTTAAAGCAGATTTTAAATATTTTTTATCCTTCTTCAATGATTCAAATATAGTTTGAAAGTCTTTCGAAATTTCAAAAAACTCTTTAAGGTCAACAGGTTCAAGGTTGATTTTAAAGATTTCGTTAAGATAGTCACTTTTGCTTATTGTATTTATTATGCAGTAACTTAAAAATTGATAATAATAAAGCCCACCTTCATAAAATGAGGCATATAGTGCATCGCTTGCAAGTTCTGGTTTATCGCCTTGAAGGAGATAAAATAAAAATTTATAGTAGTTAATTTTAGATTTTGTAGTAATAGAAAGAGTGCTGGTATTCAAAAGATTTCTCGATTTTTCAAGTAAATCATTTATCTTGTTGATCTGTGTTTTATTATCTCGGATCTTCGAAATAGATAGTTTAAGTGCATTTAACTTATATTTATAGTTTTCATCTGGATTATAAGAATAAATCCCCTCTTTATCCTCAATATAAAATAAATTTGAGTCACCAGAGGAAGAATTACCACTATCAATATCTAATTTATCTAAAGATTCAGCATTTTTGCCGTTAAAATCAAAAAAAATAACTTCAAAGAATAAGTTGTAAAAATTGAGGAGATCTTTATCACTTAAAAACTCTCTAAGACTTCGCTCATAAATCGTTAAAGGTGATTCTTTTTCAGCTGGCTTTTCAATAGGAACGCTTTTTTCTTTTTCCTTGCTTTTGTGCAGGTAGAATTTTTCAATTATACTTATTCTATTTATGCAATATATCGAATATTGAGAGTTCGAAAGTTCCTGATAGATTTTATAGGCACCATCATAGTCTTCTTTTCGTTCAAGTATCGTTGCCCTAACAACTTTTAAAAGTTCTTTGTCGGGGTAAAAGGGAGAACTCTCTGCTCTTGTAATATCATCAAGTGCCTTATCATACTCATTTTGTTCTAAAATGGAACTATCAATTGAATACAAACAACCAGAAAAAAGAGTTAAAATAGCTATTGAAAGTAAAATTGATAAAGTTCTTTTTTTATTTTTCAAATTTTAGCCTTTTCCTGCGTAATTAATTGTTAAAAAATATACATTTGGTCAGCAAAGTTAATTTAAAAAATATACAGAGAATAGGTAAGATAAACAAAGTTTCTATCCAGAAATCTTGAAAAGCTAACAAAAAGATCCAGTTTTGCTATGTTTTCAATGTATACCAGGCTTAATTCAATAAAATAGTACAGATCATAATTACTATTAAAAGAGAAAGAAGAAGCTAAAGATTCTATCGAACCAAAACAAACGAGTTTCATTCCACAGTAAAGTGCTAAGTCTTCTATTCCTATCAAAAACTTTAGTAAGGGAGAATCACTGGATTCCAATATTACAGCCTTTAAATAAATTGTATCGATAAAATTTAGTGGCATTTCACCGTAAATAGCATAAGATTCATAGTTAAAATCACAGATAGTCATATCAAAGTAATCTGAAATTAGACTAAAACCAAGATTGTCATAATAGGAATAAGACAGTTGATTTTCAAGAATTAAGAATAGATCTTTAATATATAGTTTTTGCGTCAGTTCCATTTTAAAATTATTTAAATCATTGAATCTTGAAAAGTACAATAAACTGGTATCGCTTATTTTAAGAGGTCCAAGCATCCAGAAATCAAGGTTAGATTGCATCTGCAAACTCACTGAGAAGAGGTGATCAGTATTAATATTATTTGATACCCCGGTTGTTGTTGTCTCTAAAAAATGAAAGTTCAGGATAAAAGATCTGTAGTTACCGGAGGGAATATAATCTATTGTATATTTTAATGAAACATCTAAAATATTAATCTGTACCTTTTCGGTATCCGAAGGTAAGTTTAGCTGTCCAAGACAGAGTAGAATCTGAACAGGGTAAAAATAGTTATTTAAAAATTCTGTATAAAATGAAAAATATGGAGGATCTAAGGCAAAATTATAATATATTCCAGCAGTTGCAAAGGACGAAGACACTGGATCCAGAAAAAATAATGTAGGACCTAAACCAAAAAGATATATATCTACGGTATTTTTATAGTAAAAGTTAGTCATAGGTAACCAGAAATCAAAGATGAGATTTTCATTAAATGGATAGATGATAGTTGATTTTTGAAAATTATCTTTATCAACATTTTCGGAATTTTCTGCTTTTTTTCCAGAATTTTCCGAATCTTTTACTTGAGTTTCTGAGCTTTCCGATAGATTTTCTTTAAAAAAAGTTGAAAAATCATCATATTTTTCTTTATATCCCTGTATCTCTTCTTTTGTAACCTCGACATTAGCAGTATTTATTATCTTAACATACGAATCATTCATTTTTTTTAATAGTTCACTTGTAGTTGGTTCATCAATGGAATCAAGGTTAACATTTATCTTCAAAAGCCTGAATTTATCCGAGAACATTCCAATATAGTAGATATTTTGCCCGTAATAGAAGCCTTCTTGAATCCCGCCACTGAAGTTTTTTTCAAAAAGAGCGATCCTATCATCTCTTATCATGCCAAATTTATTGAAGGTGAAATCGTTGTTATAGGAGAAAAATATCGAACCTTCAAAGGTATTAAGATAATTTATATAGTTTACATCTGTCATTATTTTTATTATTTTATTTTCCAGAAGGTTATATCTGTATATTTTCTTATCACCCTTAACAGTACCTATGAAGACTATATTTGAAGGGTCTAAAAATTTTGGGGTAGAAATATAAAAATTGTCGTTCCCCTCAACCAGGGTTTTTTTCTCTCCCATGCTATCTATAATAACAAGGCTGGTCTTTGAATTATCGGTATCTATGCCTATATAAGAGTCTTCAAAAAATGAAATCTCTCTTATATTCTTAAGATACTTCAGCTCATGTGGTTTAAATGGTTTGTAAGAATCATCTGCTGAAGAAATATCATAAATTTTGCTTTTGATGCATGGATTAGAACCTTCGTAATCGTAATAACTTAAGAGAAGTTTTCTGTTATCATAAGAGATATCAAATGAATAAAAGGAGTAGAGATTCTTAAAAAGAACTTCATTTTTATTTGTATTAAGATCTATCCTGCATATTCCTCGTATGTTTCTATCATAGTAATAATAGTAAAGAGATTTATCAGTTTTTATCATTCTGGCATTTGAAAGATAGCTGCTTTTTTTTGGACTGATAATATCTGAGTAAGTTGAAGATATATCAAAATCTGGTTGAAGCCAGATGGTAAACTCATCCCAGAGTTGTAAAAGGCTTTTTCCATATATATTCTGGCAGGCTTGTTCAAAACCAAAGTATGAAGTTTGTCTGAAAAGGTCAAAATAAAACTTTTCAGGGTAATTTTTCTGCAAGAAAAGGCTGAAAAAACCACCATACCAGTAGATTATCGAACCATAAGGCCACTTTTCATAACTAGATGAAATCTCATAAGGATTTTTAAAATTTCCATCGATCAGTTCCTGCATTAAAAACTGCTTGATTTCAGGATTATATACTCTCCCAAGTTCCTTTTCTCTTCCTTCAAGAGAAGTTGTAACTCCCTCGATCATAAACTCTGGAAGGTTTATTAAGTTTGAAAGAAAAATATTACCAAATACATAAGATAAAAGCATATCAAAGTCATTTTTTATAGAAAGAGAAAATTGATGCGTAAGTTCATGGTAAAATACAAGTTTTAACCAGTTGTCCATATTTGAGAGAGAAGATGATGCTTCAATAGGGGTGGTTATTATATATATTGTTCTCTGTCCAACTGGACTTGCAAAACCATTTGCAGCTTTTTCAAGGTCTGAGAAGTATACATATACCTTACCAGGGATATTAAAATTGAAAAGATAAGATAAAAATGTATATGCCTGTTCCATCCAGTTTATATATTCATCGTTAATAATGTTTTCTATTTTTGGTTGATAATATATTATGAAATGCTCTGTTTTTACCTCTGTGAGCTTTGAGAAAGGTGGGTAAAACGAAAATAGAAAGAGAGTTAGAATGCAAAATAATATAAATAAAATAAGCTTTTTGCAATTTTTAAATTTCATCAATTTGACCTTAAAATAATTTTAAATAATTTATATCTTTCTATTATCTCATATAGTTAAATCTCACAAATATATGATTTTGTCAACCTATCTTTAACTTTATCTGAAAGATTCACTGCCGACTCTTTTCAATGGTTATTATGTATTCACTAATCTTAATTTGCATAGAAGGAAGAAGACTACTGGCAATTGCTTGCTAATTAAAGAAGAAAAATAATTTCAGTTATCTTTGAGTTGATGAGTTGAATAAATATTTTTGCAAATTTGCCTTTTTTTTGGAAAATTTGTAAAATATTAATGGAAATTCTGGTATACAGCTGGTTAGATATGCAGCCCGTAAAATTTAATGCCCTGTGATTATCTTAATCTAAGGAGGTTTTTTTATGAATTTTATTGACTGGACTGATGATTTGAGTGTTGGTGTAGTAACTTTTGATGAGCAGCATAAAAAGCTTATATCCATAATTAACAAATTATTTGACGCCTTAAAACAGGGTAAAGCGAATAATATTTTAAGTGAAATTTTCGATGAACTTATTGATTATACAAAGTTTCATTTCAAATCAGAAGAACAACTTATGACAAAATATGGATATAAAGATTATGAGTATCATCTTAAAGAACACAATTACCTCACGGATAAAGTGGTCGATCTTAAAGAAAAATATAAGGAAGGGGATCTTATGATATCCATTGAAGTTATGGAGTTTCTCAGAAACTGGTTAAAGAATCATATATTGGTAACTGATAGAAAGTATGGTAAGTTTTTTAATGACCATGGGATAAACTAAATAAAAAGAACTTATTAAAAAAATATTTAGATATTTAGACATGATACTTTAGACATTTATATATTTATGTATTTTGCATGATATTCATAATATAAATAATATAAATTTAAATAATATAATTCAGACATCGAAAATGTATTGTTTTGATTTTACACACATTTTAGACATCATTGATGAGAATTTATCGGAGTAACTTTTATCTTGTTTAAGATCTCTCTATTCAAATTTTTTTCAAAGATTTTTAGATATTTTATCAAGCGTTTCCGTGATACTTGTTTCAAAGTCTGTAAGTCCA
>JAAYUW010000130.1 GCA_012517545.1 Exilispira sp. | reverse complement strand
AATCTCCACCCATTTTGGATATTCTGTATAATTTTTGGCAACAGTTGAAATATCAGGTAATTTACCGGAAAATTCAACAGAAATACTATTTTTCCCAAACTGCTTCTTTATCTCCTCCAGTTTTCCTGAAACTACTTGATCTCCATGGTTTATAAGAGAAATGTAATCACAAATCTTCTCTGCTTGCTCCATATTATGAGTTGAAAACATAATAACCTTACCCGAGTTTTTCATTTCAAGTAAAATCTCTCTAATCTGGTCAACTGATATTGGATCAAGCCCGGAGAATGGTTCGTCTAAAAATATAAAATCTGGATCATGAATTATTGTTGAAATAAATTGAAGTTTCTGAGCCATCCCTTTAGAAAAAGACTCTATCTTCTTTTTCCGAAAATCTGAAAGTTCAAACCTCTCAAGCAGAGGAGTCATTCGTTGCAGTGCATCACCCCTCTTTAAACCCTTAAGCTCAGCAAGATAAACAAGAACATCTTCTGCTATCTGTTTTCTGTATAAACCTCTTTCCTCGGGAAGATATCCTATTTTTTCCATTATCTCATAGTTCAATTTCTCACCATTAAATAATATTTCTCCTCTATCTGGCAAAAGTATGCCCATAATCATCCTTATTGTTGTGGATTTGCCAGCTCCATTTGGTCCTATAAGGCCATAGATCTTTCCACTTTCAGTAGAAAAGGAAAAATCTTTTACAGCATCGATATCACCATAACTTTTAAAAAGATGCTTTGCTTCAATGTTCATTAGCTCTCCTATTTTTTACCAATATAGTTTCTTCTGACACTTAATAACACTGTTATATTAAATATTATTGAATTTAAATATTGTCAATTTTTATTGTCAAATCCTGAAATAAAGTAATGCAAAAAAGATGGAATGAGTTATAAATAAAGAAAAAATTTGCACCTTAATTGTCGTCATCCCCCTATTTCTTGTTGTATAAGTAACTAACCCTTTACCTTTGAATAAGTTCTAAAAATTTAATTATATCTTCTCACTTATAAAGAAGCAAGCCTTGAAATATTACAGGAAATACTCTTCGCTGTTCTATATGGTTAAATTATTTTTAACATTTTGAATAAATTATTAAAACTAATGTCAATTAAAATTTTTCCATTATATAACCATACCTGGTTGCGAAGAGCCAATTTTTTTTATTGTTAAAACATACAAAGAAGTGAATAGAGATAAGTACGAATTTGCCAGATGAACATAAAATAAATTCGGAAGGTAATTATGAAAAATATAGATAAAACTATATCAAAAAATGAAACAATGGATGCGATGATCCTCTATCAACAAAGTACACCACTTGTTTTTACAGAGACAAATATACCGGAAATAAACGACGAACAGGTTCTTGTTAAGGTAGAAGCTTGTGGTTTGTGTAGAACCGATCTTCATATAATCGATGGAGAGCTTAAAAATCCTAAACTTCCTCTTATACCAGGGCATCAGATAGTTGGGAAAGTCGTGAAAACTGGAAAAAATGTAAGAAATTTAAACATTAGTGATCGCGTCGGTATACCATGGCTTGGTCATACCGATGGAAGCTGCAAATTCTGTCTAAAAGGACTGGAAAATCTCTGCGATAATCCTATCTTTACTGGTTATACTATGGATGGTGGTTTTGCAGAATATACTGCTGGCTACAGTGATTTTTGTTTCAAGCTTCCACAAAACAAAGATGCAAAATCTCTTGCCCCTTTACTTTGTGCGGGGCTTATAGGTTATAGAAGTTATAGCATGATAGATAAAGATGCAGAAAATATTGGAATATATGGTTTTGGTTCATCAGCTCACATTATCAGTCAAATAGCATCACTAGAAGGGAAAAAAATTTATGCCTTCACTTCTCCTGGCGATGTTGAAGCACAAAAATTTGCCATGAAATATGGTGCAATATGGGCTAATGACTCCACGCAAAACCCCCCAATTAAACTTGATGCTGCAATAATTTTTGCACCTGCTGGAAAACTTGTGATCTCAGCTTTAAAAAATATTGAAAAAGGTGGAATTGTCGTCTGTGGAGGCATTCATATGAGTGACATACCTTCTTTCAGCTATAAAGATCTATGGGAAGAAAGAAAACTAGTTTCAGTTGAAAATCTTACAAGAAAAGATGGATTTGAATTTT
>JAAYUW010000129.1 GCA_012517545.1 Exilispira sp. | reverse complement strand
TATTGAAAAATATAGATTTTCATATATTAAACTCGATTTTTTATACTGTGGACTTTTAGATGGAATATTTAAAAATGCGGGGCACGGTAGTGCATATTATTATAATCTTTTTATGGAAGAACTTGTCAAAAAGGTGAATGATAGGGCAATTTTACTTGGTTGTGGAGCTTTTTTGCAGCTTTCTTTTCCGTATTTTCAGGTTATGAGAATAGGTGCAGATACAAAAGAAAAGTGGGAGTATTCTTTAGCAAAAATAGCCGGTTATGAAGGAAGACCATCGGCATATATGAGTCTTACAGATACTATAGCAAGATCAATACTTAATAAAACAGTATTTTTTTCGGATCCAGATGTCTGTTTTTTCAGAAAATCTAATACTAAATTAAATGATGATGAAAAGTTTCTAATAAATATTGTTAATTATATAGCTGGAAGTCAGATAATGATTTCAGATGATCTTGATGATATTGATATGAATCTAAAAGAAAAAGTTTTTGCTTTTTATGAATTTTTAAATCTTAAAAATTTTTATATTAGAAGATGTTTTAAAAAAGATTTGCACTTTTTGTATGATGATAAAAAACAGATCTTCGGGTTCATAAATCTAAGTAATAGAAAATATACATTCAAGAAAGCTGATTTTAAGCTTATTTTTTATGATCATGAAATCTCAAAACTTTTTGTTTATGATTACGACTTTGAAAAGAAGATATATCAATCTGAAGTTGAAAATATATGCATAAAACCTCATCAGATAATTTTTTTTGGTGAAAAAAATTTTTAGAGAGTATCCAGATTTTTATTTAAAAAATTGGTATTTAATGTTAAGTAAATCAAGATAAAAAAATAAATCTAAAATAAAACTTTTAAAAATAAATTTTAATAACTAATGTTATTGTAAATATTGATGATAAAACCTAAAAAGATTATTTCTATAAATTTTTCAAAAAATTATTGTGGTGTTGATGAATACTGTATAAATCTTGAAAAATCTCTAAAAAACGATTTGACATATCAGCTTATTCATTTTGTTTTAAAAAATTCAGATTTTGAAAATCACCTGAAAGAAAATGGTTATATATTTCATTCTTTTACAAAGAAAAAGATAGTTAACATTAAGTCATTGATCAAGTTCATTCATTTAGTTAAGAATATTAAGCCTGATACGGTTATTATCCATACAGCAGGGGAATACTATCTTTCACTATTCATTAAAAAAGCTACTCGATTAATAATAATAAGACATAATAGCTTTAAACTCAGTGTTTTTCCAAATATCTTTTTCTTGAAAAGAGCTAAATTTATTGTTACTCCGAGTAATTTTTGCAAGCAGGTCCTGCTTGAAACATTTCCCTATTTTGTAAATAAAGTTAAGCTTATCTATAATCCTGTTTATTATGATGAAACAGAAAATGAAATATGCAAAGAACAGGATAATATTTTAAATATCGGCTTTATTGGCAGATTAACCTATCTTAAGGGATTGGATATTTTAATAGATTCCCTAAAAATCTTGAAAGAGGATGATATAAAGTTTCATCTTTATGTTGCAGGCAAATTTTTAGACAGTGAATATGAAAGTTTGATATATTCGAAGATAAATGAAATAAAAGTTGAAAAAGATGTTACATTTCTTGGGTTTATAGAAGATAAAAAGGAATTTTTCAAAAAGATAAATCTTCTTGTAGTTCCTTCAAGGAAAAAGTGGAAAGAGACTTTTGGTCTTGTCGTCATAGAGGCATTTATAAATAAAGTCCCTGTCGTAAGCTTTAATAGTGGAGCCTTACCTGAAATTCTTTCCTATGGACCTTCCGGGATATCTATTTCCGAAAATTCTAAAGAACTCGCAAGTGCTATAAAACAATTTGAGGATAAAGAACTTGCAAATATCTATGTAAAAAATGGCTATCTATTTGCTAAAACACTATGCAATACAGATGTTTTTAGAGAATCATTTAAAGCTATTTTATAACAAAATATATGCTAATAATAAGTTGATTTACTTTTATATTTGAGATGTTCGTCAAATGTTCTGGAAAAATAATGAGTACCATCTCCTTTTGCAACATAGAAAAGGTAGTCTGTTTTTGCCGGAAAAAAAGCTGCCTTAAGAGAATTAAACGATGGGTTGCAAATAGGAGTTGGGGGTAAACCCTTGCGAAGATATGTATTGTAAATAGATGGAACTTTCAGATCATCCTCTGTAAGCTTCTTCTTGTGTTCTGGTAAAATGTATTCGACCGTAGGACAGAGTTCAAGGCGCATACCCTTATTAAGCCTATTATAAATAACCGATGCTATTATGGGTTTTTCAGAATCAACCACAGCTTCTTCTTCGATCAAGGATGCAATTATTATTTTTTTGTATATTTCTTCTATGCTTAATTTATCTATTAAAGGTATTTTTGATAAAATTGAAAAGAAATAGTCCACTGAAATCTTAAGAATTTCTTTAGGTTTTGTATTTTCAGAAACAAAATAAGTTTCAGGATAAAGAAAACCTTCAAGTCTGTTTTCTAAAGGGATCTGTGTGTTAAAATTTTCCCAGTAACTTAAAAGAT
>JAAYUW010000128.1 GCA_012517545.1 Exilispira sp. | reverse complement strand
CAAGCTGTTCAACCTTTATTCCAATATTTCTAACAATTTCTTTTAACTCGTTAAAGTCACTTACTTTTACAAACTGAGTAAGATTTGACATAATTTCCTTCTTTCATTTTGCAAAATGTAAATCTGCAAAAAAAAATATTAAGGATAAAATAATATTCAGGTTTTATTTGCGATTTATATATTTCTAATATTTTTGATTTTTACTCATATCTATTTTAGCATGATTTTTCCTTAAATCAATAAAATTTGTTTCTAAAAACATTATATTAATAAAGAATAAACTTTATGCCGGCTGTATCTTTAGTAAATATAATAAAGGAAAATGAAAATAAAGAGAAAAAGGAGCTTTTTTTAATATTTACTTATGTGCTTTAGCTATAACAGTTAAATCTTATTGATATAATTCTTAACGATTATAATTAAAAAATTATAATATTTACCTTTATTTCCACACCATATATGATAAAGGATTTAAAATCTTACCAAATTTTCTTATTTCAAAATGGAGATGGCTACCAGTAGACCTGCCTGTGCTTCCCATAAGTCCTATTTTAGAGCCTTTAGAAACTCTCTGCCCTACTTTTACCAGTATTTTTGAGAGATGACCATATAAGGTTGAGTAGCCAAGTGGGTGAGAGATAATAATACAATTACCATAACCACCATTTGATCCAGCAAAGATAACAACACCATCGTAAGCTGCATAAATAGGCGTTCCTATCACATTTGAAATATCCAGACCAGTATGATATCTTTTTTGCCCGGTAAATGGATCCTTTCGATAACCCATCCTTGAAGAGATATACCCTCTTGCAGGATAGCCAAATGCTATACCATAGGCTTTCAACTTTTCAGTTTGAGGAAGTTCAACATTTGGTAAAAAAATTTCTCCTTTTTTTGCAAGTTCATCAAAGTTTGCTACCTGATTTGCAATAAAGAGAGATAGTTCGTCAACATCATATCGATCAACTGTTTTTTTAAGTTCCTCAGCATTCTTAACTTTAACAACTATACCAATATTTGATGGAATCCTCAAAATCATTCCCGCTGAAAGCATATGCGGATTTTTTAGAGATGAAATATTAGCAGAATAAATAGAGTCTACCGAAATTTCAAACTTCTTTGATATCGTCCAGAGGTTATCTCCAGCCTGGACCTTATAGTTCGTATATGATACCGGTATAATATTTGCTTCTTCACCACCAACCGACTTATATATATTTGATATCTCTTTTGTACTAAGGGCTGTTTCAACAGAAGGGTTAAAGGTTCTATCATAAGGCAGTACGATAATCTGTTCGTTATTTTTGCCCAGAGCAATATTGTTCAATAAATATGATACAAGAAATATCGAACTTATTACTGCAACTATGATAATAATAGAAATAAAAGCTTCATTATTCAGTTTAAAACTACGCTTTAAGTTAATCTTGTGTCTTATTTTATTATTTATATGAATCCCTTGATTTAAGTTATTTATCGAGTTGCAATTGGTCCTGGAATTTAAAATATTCCCTTGATTAAACTCGCCTAAACGACCGGGATGACTGGTTTTGAAAGACCTTTTACGAGATTTCCATTTATATTTGCCATCAAAACTATTCCCCTGAAAATAAAGCCCCATTTTTTCCACCGTAAAATTTTATCTTTTTCTTATTATTTTTTATCGGTAAAAAATTAAATATACTGTAGCTACTTTAGCTTTTTTTGCATCTCATCTAGCAAAGCAAGCGCCTGAATTGGTGTAATCTCTGTTACCGGAATGTTGCGTATCTTCTCCAGCACATAGAGCTGACTGTCTGTAAAAGTAAGTTCATCACTTTCTTCAAAAAGGTTTTTTTGTTCATTTTTTCCTTTTCTTTTCTTTGTACTTGAAGTTCTCTTTTCAAATACTATCTCATTTTCCGAAAGTATTTCAAGTATTTTGCCAGCTCTTTCTATTATTTGCAGAGGTAAACCAGCTATCTTTGCCACATATATCCCATAACTTTTATCTGAAAAACCATTTTCAACTTTTTTTAAAAATATAATATCTCCATTCCACTCGCTAACACTCATATGGTAGTTTTTGACCTCTTTGTACTCATCTTCTAAAAGGGTAAGCTCATGGTAATGTGTGGCAAAAAGAACTGGAGCCTTAACTTCATTTACGCAGAACTCACATATAGCATAAGCAAGACTCATACCATCAAAAGTTGCTGTACCTCGTCCCACTTCATCAAAGATTATAAAAGATCGAGGATTCGCAGTATTCAATATCCTTGCAGTTTCTTCCATCTCAACAAGAAAGGTAGATTGTCCCGATGCTATATTATCCTGTGCTCCTATTCTCGAAAAAAGCTGATCAAGTATAAAAAATTCACATCTTGAAGCTGGAACAAAACAACCAATATGCGCTAGATAAAGGATTAATGCTGATTGTCGAAGATAGGTTGACTTACCTGACATGTTTGGCCCTGTTATTATGTGAAAAAAGTTTGTCTGATCTATAAGAAGATCATTCGGGATGCAATCTTTCCCCAACAAAATATCAAGAACAGGATGCTTCCCATCCTCGATAACTATCTTGAACTCCTCAGTTATTGCAGGTTTTATCCAGTTATATCTTTCAGCAAAATATGCAAAGTTTGATAAACAGTCAATAATTGCTATACTCTCCGCAAGAATAGAAACTTCTTCAAAAAGATCAGCAACAGAATCTACAAGATTTTCAAAGATTTCTCTTTGCTTTTCTTTAAAATCATTTGTTGCCGATAATATTCTTGTTTCAAGTTCTATAAGTTCCTCTGTAGTAAATCTCTCAGCATTTACAAGCGTTTGTTTGCGTAAGAATTTTTCTGGAACCTTTGAAAGATTTGATTTTGATACCTCTATAAAATAACCGAATACCTTGTTGTACCTTATCTTTAGATTACTTATCTGAGTTTCTTTCTTAAGGTTTTCCTGGTATTCCACAAGAATCTTATTTGCATCTTTAGAAAAACTTCTTATCTCATCAAGAGAACTGCTGAATCCTTCTTTGATTATATTCTGCTCAAAATCGGTTCCACTGTTTTCCAGTATGGCATCTTCTATGATTTGAGTAACTTTCATAAGGTTATCTGGAACTGAAAAGAAAGAGAGATCAGAATCTTCAAGCAATATCTGTAAAGATCTTGCATATATAATCGAGTACTTTAACTGGATAAGGTCCATGGGATTTGCTTTCCTTGCAAAGATACGACTCATTAACCTTTCTATGTCATATATCTTTTCAAGTTGTTCACTTATTGTTCTATTTAACTTTTGACTTGCAATCCTGGCAACCATATTGTAACGAAATTGCAACTCTTCCTTATTTCTTGATGGAAATGACATCCACTTTTTTAATAATCTTTTACCCATAGATGTTTTAGTTTGATTTAAAACTGAAAACAAGGTCATATTAGCATCTGTTGAGAGATAAGGTTCAAAAATTTCAAGATTGTGAAAGGTTCTATGATCTATCTCAAGAAAGTTAGAATCTTTTAGCAGGTTTACATTTCTCAGTTTTGGCTTTACAGATATTTCATTTTCCTGTATGTACATGACAAGTGCATTCAAAGAACCCTGTAAAACCTCAGATTTCAGACCTATACGACTTATATCAAGCACATTAAAATATGATGATAAAAGGTTTTTAGCAGTTAATATATTATAATAGCCAGAAACAAGACCTGTCGTAAAAAACTTTTTGCAGGAATCAAAAAGTTCCCTGTCATCCTGACAGATTAATATCTCAGCTGGTTTTATCTTTTCAAGCAAACTTTCAAGTTCATCAAACTTTATGTTATTCTTTTTATTTTCGCTTTTTTCAACTTTACTGCTTTCGATCTTATGTTTTTCATTTTCTTTAAAATCACTATTTTTCTCATTTTTATCTTTATCGCTTCCATTTGAAAATTTATCATTTTTATCTTCAGCACTTTTTGACCCCAGCTCCCAGGCAAAAAACTCACCTGTAGACACATCGCACCAGCTGACACCTATAAGCTTATTCAGTCTATATATTGAAGCGATATAATTATTTTCACCTGACAGATAATCCTCTTCGACGATGGTCCCCGGTGTAACTACCTCAACTACACCTCTTTTAACCATTCCCTTAGCTTTTGCTGGATCTTCAAGTTGCTCGCATATAACTACTTTTTTACCATATGAGATCAACTTTTTTAAATATATTTTATATGAGTGATATGGAACACCACACATAGGGTGACCTGCTCTTTTAGTTAGTGCAAGGTTCAATATCTTTGAAGCTTCCCTTGCATCTTCCTCAAACATCTCATAGAAATCTCCAAGTCTATAAAAAATAATAAAATCTTTATATTTTGATTTGATTTTTACCCAATGTTGCATCATCGGTGTTAAATTCTGATCATCTTTTTCTAGATTTAAGTTTTCTTTGTTCATCTAAATATTCACTCACGAATCTATTGAATTTTTTAAACTTTTTTAGCAACGATACATTGAACATCTCCCCTATCAAATTTCTTTGCAAATCTATCACTAAAAGGTTTCAAAAACTTAAGTTTTGCATCAAGTGGAATAGAACCCCACGATTCTTCAAAGATAGGTTCAAATCCAGAAATTTTAACAAGAGATATGAGATGAGATCTTGAAAATAATATTAAATGATCGGGAATCAACGATCTCCACTTTTTCTTATAAATATGAGCCCAGAAGGAATCTTCTCGTGGAGTCGTAATTATAATAATACCACCTCTTTTGGTTATACGAAAAACTTCTTTCATAAATTCTATAGGTTTTTCAAGATGCTCTATAAGATGAGAAAAATGAACAATATCGAAAAAATCATTCTCATAATGTGCATTTTCAAGAGTACCATTGTATAAGGTCAATCCAAAGTGTTCATAGGCATATCGACAGGATTCCGTGCAAATCTCAACCCCATAAGGTATGGCACCAAGATTTTTAAAGTGATTTAAAAGCATTCCAGTAGCACAACCGATATCAAGAAATTTTTTCCCTTTTATCCCACCAGCGAGTTTTTCTATATTTATGTCATTCAAAGTTTTCTTCTGCAATTCAAAAAAGTTTTTATGATTTTCAACTTCATATTCAAAATACTTATCATCGTATCTTTTTTGTATAAAATTGGTTTGCGGAATTGGATTTTGATATAAAACACCACATTCATTACAACGAACAAAAATAAAATTTTTTGTCTTATATTCTACCTTATAATCAGAAGAACCACATAGTGGGCAATCTATTTTACTATATTTTTCACCATCTCTAACATTACCACGCATATAAAGATCTTTCATTTTCTACTCCATTGAAACAGTAAGAAACTATTGCTAATTTAATGTTACTGATCTAAATCTGTTTTTACCACAAATTTTTTTTGAATCTCTTTAGAATGCCCTTGAATATCATAGACCTTTACTGTTAATGTATGCTCACCATTTGAAACATTTGATATTATATATTTTATGAACTGAGGTCTACTCGAAGTTGTTATAAGTTCGACAATCCTTGCCTTTGATAGAACATCTAACTCTCGCTGGTAAACCATTGTTTTATCCAGGTATATTTCCAGTTTATAGACATTTGTTGTGAAAGCATATCTACCTGATAAATAAGTGGAATATGCATAAATGAGTATGGGTATGACATTGCTCTTATAAGAAGTTCTGAAAGCCACAGGAACCTCTTCTTCATTTAAATAGTAAAAGTTAACGATTGACACAGAGGTATTTAAAAAAGGTTTTATTTCATTAATTGGATTTAAAAAGACTTTATTTTCTATAATAAAAACCTGGGTATTTTTTTCTGAAAGCTCAATTGCATCATTTTTTTTCAAAAAATCTTCCGGATATAAATAGTTAGAAAAACCTATTAGCCTGTCTTTAGATTTATATATAGCAAGGGATTTAAAGAGAAAATCAAGCTGATATGGAGAGATTTTCTTATAGTGGTAGATAAGTTCACCATCAAAAAAAGATGGGAAAATATTATCATTTACTGAAAATGTAGCAGCAGGTAAAAAAGAATCCTG
The DNA here is from genome assembly GCA_012517545.1 of Exilispira sp. Classification (GTDB taxonomy): domain Bacteria; phylum Spirochaetota; class JAAYUW01; order JAAYUW01; family JAAYUW01; genus Exilispira. The sequence goes on along the minus strand of JAAYUW010000128.1, from coordinate 27,375 downwards.
CCAGCTGCAGAAATCTCTAACACAATATATCTGACCTGAACTTTTAACACTAAAAAAGTTAAATAGGAAAACCAGCATTCCGGCTATAATGAATAATAATATGTAGAATATATAAAAATTTTTTCTATTACAAAATTTCACCTTATGTTCTCCTTTTGAAGATCAAAAATCCAGAGATTATTCTCATTGTATACGGCAAAAACACCGGTTGTATCCAGGATATCTATCTGATAAATAGGATATTTCCAATCCTTTTTATAAAATCTATTATCATCATACCTGTAAACAACAATGCTGTACCTATTACCATCTGAAATTATACATACAAAATAGGAATAAAATTCTATACAATCTAAAAGTTGTCCTTCTATATTTAAACTGGCATACTCTTCAAAAGAAGTAGATTTCTTTTGATTATATCTCCCGACAATTATCTTGCTTTTTTCCTTGTATAATATCATTTGATTTTCCAGCATATGAATAAAGGTATTTTTTGTTGTTGTAATGTTCTTTTCTAAAAGAATTGTCCCATCTATATTAAAAATACTGAGCTTTTGAGGATTGTAGCCAGATATTATGGCGTAATCTGAAGTAACGGAGTTTGATGAAACCCCATATATAATATCACTGGATTCACTTACAGCTCTTTCACTGCTGATGTTTTCAAAAGGATTAAAATAATAAATATAACCATTCATGAGTGCAAAATAAAAACCATTTCTTGTAATACAATAAGATGTATATAAACTCGGGAAAATTTCATTTTTAAGCAAAACTCCCTTATTTTCAAGAGGAATAAACTGATAAAATCCTATTTCCATTCCATTTTTCTTTACCAGTGCAAAAAGATTGGAATCTTTATTTGAGAGGATAAGAGAGGAATCTCCAAGGTAGTTCTTTCTTTCTTGTTTTTTATCATATATGTATATACCATCTTCTTCCCTGGACATGAAAAAATCTTTCCCCATAAAATAAGTTGAGTTTTCCTGCTCAATACTGGAAAGTTTATATCCGGGAGAAACTCTTGTGATCTTGTTTAATCTATTCCAGTAAAAAAGATTTGTTATATCAACAGAAGAATCGAATACTTTTATACTTTCATTTTCGATACTGCTAACTATCTTTATGATTGATGCCGGCTTGATAATTGGCGAATTTATTATAAAGATAAATAAAATTGCAGCAAAACAGATAAAAATAATTATTTTTTTAAGCATAGATAGCCTTTATTTTCTTATCGTTATATAAAACAACCGACCAAACATAGCAAATGGTAAACAAATACAGGAATCACTTAAAAATCAAGATAAAATTGGTTTTAATTTTTTATACTTATTGCGATACCATCACCCACCGGCAAAAACAAAGTTGAAAAATCTTTATCTTTTGCAAGATTTTCATTGAATGAATAAAGGATCTTTGCACCTTCTGTGTTTTTGCCATCTTTTTTCCTGTTTAGCACTAGAAGCTTGCCATTAAACAGTATATTGTCAAATATCAAAATTGAATCTCTACAGATAATTTTTTTTACCTGATCAAAGTATACCGGATACTCTCTTTTTACCCCATCAATAAATACCAGATCAAAGGCAACAATCTTTTCTTTTTCCATTAATCTTTTTATGGATTGTTCGTTAAAATCGTCAAATATAAGTTCAATATCTATTTTCTTTGATTCAATATATTTTTTCCCTCTTGTAAATCTTTTTTTTTCGTGTTCATATGTAATAAAATGCCGTATATTGTTTACAGCTCCGCAATATAAAGAGTATGCTGAAAATCCACTACCAAAACCTATCTCCAGAATGTTTGAAGGTTTCTTCATAAGTGCTATAAAGTAAAGTAATCTTGCTGTTTGAGAATCTATAGCAGGAACCTTTTCATATCTCCGTTGAGAAGTGAAATATTTTTCATCTTCAAACATTATTGAAAGGGCATTTAGTTTATTAATATAGTTTATAAGTTCCTTTGTAGAACTTTTTTGATAAAATTCATCAAAATTTTCTTTCTCTTTACTCGAATTGAAAAATTTCATACAATTTTCGTAGTTCTTCTTTTATTTGTTTACTCTTTATAAATTCATGCAATTTCAACCATTAAAAATCTAAAGCTAAAAGTCTGTGAATAAATATCAGTTTTGATCAATCCTTCATTCTCCTTTCTATGCTTGCGTATGCATTATGATTATGAATAGATTCCATATTTTCTGCTTCTATATTAAAATAATTTAGATCATTCATTTTTTCAAATTCTGCTGAAATTGCTCTAACTATATCTTCAACAAACATAGGATGATTATAGGCATATTCTGTAATATATTTTTCATCAGTTCGTTTCAAATATGAATATATTGGGGATGATGCATTTTGTTCAACAATATCAACGATGTCCTCAATCCATATAACACTTCTTGCTTCTATAGTTACACTGACATAAGACCTCTGGTTATGAGCTGAAACATTACAGAGCTCTTTTGAACAAGGGCACAGAGTGTGAACTGGAACAATCACTTTCAAAATGTACGAAAAATGTTTTTTTAAAGTTGCTGTTAAAGTACAGTCATAATCCACATAAGCCTTACTATGCGATACTGGTGCTATTTTTTCTATAAAGTATGGAAAATGGAACTCTATTTTCGAAGTCTCTGCATTCAATTGCTCTTTCATTCTCCTGAGTATCTTTAATAGCATTTTTACTGAGATTTCACCATCCACAGTTGATAAAATCTCAATAAATCTACTCATATGAGTACCCTTATAGTGACTTGGCAAATCTACGAACATAGCCACTTCAGCCACAGTATGTTGAAATCCTCTCTTCTTATCAAAAACCTGTATAGGATATTTTATCCCTTTTATGCCAACGTGATCAATGGTGATAGGATGATTTGCCTTTCTATTTTGAACATCGACAAGTTCTTTTGCCATATAATCCTCCTTAATATACAATTATTGATTTTTAATATTTACTGATTTTTTATCTTCTTCCTTTTAAAGATTGAGTTCAAGTCAATTTGAGATGCAAAAACACCAAGAAGTACAAGCAATATACCTGCTATCTTTTGAAAATTGAACTTTTCTTTCAAAATTATGAATGAAAAAAGAGCTGTAAAAAGTGGTATCAAGTTCGTAAATATATTTGATGTGTTTATACCAAGTTGTCGAATAACTGATGTAAAAAGTATAAATGAAAGAACACTGGCAAATATTGAAAGCTGTAAAATAGTTGTAATCAAGCGAATATCAGGGGTAACTGTTATAAAATGCTTGAAATCAAAGATTAAAAAAAATGGAAGAAAATAAGCAAATCCAAAACCATTTTGCATTGTTATTATCGTGATTGAATCATATTTTAAAGTCAATTTTTTAACAATAAGACTATATCCAATAGATGAAAACACTGCAAAGAAAAGCAGGAGTATACCTTTAAGTTCGGCTACCAGCTTAAAATTTTTGTCAATTATTAAGAATAAAACTCCTGAAAATGATATGAAAAGTCCTAAGAAACCAGATAATGATAACTTTTCCCTGTAAAAAATGAAGGTAAAAAAAGGTGCAATTACTGGGATCATTGCTATTATAACGCTAGCCAGCGTGGAAGAAACAAACTGCATCCCAAAACTTTCACCTAAAAAATAGCAAAATGGTTCAAAAAAAGCCAGGAGTGCGAATACTGGTAAATCTTTTGCTTCGATTTCTACCTTTGGTTTTCTAAAAATTAAAAATATTGCCAATATAATGGTAGCCACAAAAAGTCTAATAGTAACAAGCGTAATAGGTCGATAATATTCATAAGCTATCTTAACCCAGACGAATGAAAGTCCCCAGAAAAGCATCGAAAAAGTAGCGTACAAATAAATGGTAAGTTTTGGTTTAGATTTAAATTTTGTAGACTCCATATCAAATTTAAAATCCTTTTCAATATTTCAGCCGTATTATAGGTTCATCCGGTAAATTATCTTTTCGCTCTTCATCTACTATGAAAAACCTATTTTTGATATTCGCTTCTTTTTCAGGTTAAGTCATAAAAAGAAAAGCAAAAAGCAAAAAAATATAAGCTCTTCACTGTGTTGCGAGAAGCCTAAAAAGTATGCAATTAACCGGAAGTACCATATTATATTAATAAGATAATTTTAGAAGATAATTTAGTAAGATAATTTTCGCACCATTATTTTTGAGCATAAATTAAATGATTATCACTTTAATAAAAGTATTTAATATAAATTTTTTACCATACATGCCAGACATATTGATAAGTACAATAATAAAACTTAAACACTATAAATAAATCTTGTGATTGATGATGGCTGGATGAAGATTCAGGAAAATCTATATTCCATATTATTGTGTATGTCTTATCTATATTTATAAACATTTATTTTTTTTTATCAACTTCTTTTACCCTATTAATAAAAGGCTTTCATACAAATCCTATACTATTATCAAAATTGGATTGTATTTTAAAGATTCTTTTTATTATTTTTTTTAGACTTTTGACTGTCTTGATAAAATCTTATTCCCGGACTTTAGAGTTTCAACTTTAGATTTTTGACTGTTGTACTTTCAACTGTTGCATCTTTTTTTTAATTGAAACAAATGCTTTATAAGCTTTTTTTGAATTTTCTATGCTGAGTCTCTCATTTCTTAAGCTTTCCGGAGCAAAGGTAAGATTATTATAAATATCAATAAAGAAATCCAACTCTTCTCGTGATTTATCATCCAGAGTAGCCTCCTTTATATAAGAAAATAATTCTTCAGCTGTCAGGTATTCTTTTTTTACAATTTTAGAAAGCTTTTTCATGTAAACTTTAATCATCTTTTTTAAATACCTTTTGTTGTAATAAGAATAAAGAACCATGATCCTGAATCTAAAAACAAGGTACAATATAAGCAAGCTAACAATTATAAAAACCGAAAGAATAATCGGTTTTTTATATTTAAATAGTAGGTCTTTCAAAGAGTTTTCTAACTTGTTTTGAAATTTATTTTTATCTTCTTCTTTTTCTACTGGTTTAAGTTTTTTCTCTATATTTATTATATCTTCAAGGTAAGAGGATTCATCTTCAGAAGATGGCTTCTGAAATGGTAAAACTTCATCTTCGGCAAGTCTATCGGATGTTGGGTCTATAGGAATCCATCCATAGGCATCTGTGTATATTTCAACCCATGAGTGTGCATTAAAGTCATAGAAGCGATAATAGTCCATTATTTTATTATCTTCCATGGCTTTAAATCCACCGACTACACGAGCTGGAACCCCAAGGTACCTTAATATTAGAGCATAAGCCGAGGCAAAATGTGCACAGTACCCTTTTTTTGTTTTAAATATAAATGACTTTAATCCTGCGTATCCATCTTCCTGGTTTGTGGTAATCGAATAGTAATAATTTTGTTTAAAGTAATAATAAAAAAAAGTGATTAAATCTGTATTTGACTGGAAATACTCCTTATACTGTGAGATAAAGTCGAGTATTTCATCATCCTTTTTACCCACATCGGTATATTTTTTATATTCTTCTGGGCTCAAACTATCCCAGGAGATATCAATCTGCCAGAGTTTTTCTTCAATTTTTTGAGTAGATAAGGAATATGCTGAAAAAACTGAGGTGAATTTGCTCTCCGGAATCTTTTGATATGGAACAATACGGTATGGCTCATTTGGTGCAAAAACCGTTCCTTCTGAAAGATTAACATTGTATATTGTAACATCTTCCTCTTTTCTATCACCTCCTTTTATGTACCCTTTATCTTCCCATATAAAATCCGTCAAAATAGCAGGAAAAGGAAGATCCCTTATATCAGTCATATAGAAACCCTTTTCACGGCTAAAATAAGGATAAGATACTGCTTTTAAAAGCATTGAATCACCAAGTTTAGCAAAAAAGAGGAGACTTCCCTGAAAATTATAGTCAGATTTCAAGGTCACCCTATCGTTAAATTGATACTTAAAAAATGACTCCTTTAAAAGGTTTTGCCCGCTGTCACTTTTGAATAGTTGACTTATTAAAAATGTAAAGAAACCTATTAAAATAAGAACAATTAAAAGGTATAAGAGATTCTTAAGGGTAAAGTTATCAGGCTTTATTGCAAGAAAATATGTTAGACTGGTTATAAATATTAAAAAGACTATGAATATGATTTGAAACAAAATAGAATGAATAAGTACTGAAAGAAGAAAAATTATAATTGTATTAAAAATAAAATATAAAACCGGCTTTTTTATTAATATAAGATTTAAAATAAATATAAGGTAAGAAAGAGCCATAAAGATAAGACTAAAGAATATAACATTTAAAATTACAAAGTTCGTTTTGAAACTTATTATTTGAGTTATCAAAGAAAAAACAAAAAGCAGGATGAGCGTAAATAGCAATGTTAATAATAGTTTTACTCCAACTTTTAGTTTATTCAAACTTTTAGTGTAGAAGATAAAGATTATAAGTGGCACAGGAACTAAAATAAAGAAGAAAATATCAGTTGATAAAAAAAGGATAAAAGAGGTAAGAATTGAACTATATAAAAGTATCAAAATCTGCTTTTCGTATCGCTTAAGAAAAATATTAAGTTTAGTTTTACTCTCAGACAATCTGGTACCTTTTTTCAAATAGTACATCATATTCGTAAAGCTCTTTAAGATAAGTGTTTGCTACCTTACTTATGGAGGGATATTTAAATAAAAGGTTAAATGCTCTACAGAGGTTGTAAGAGTGAACAATATATTTTTGACTATCAACATTGAAAAAATCTTTCATCGTTAGATAGTATATCTTGCTATTCTTTGGTATCCATAGCTCTTTGTCTGGATTTAAGTTTATGGAAATGGCACTAATAAGCAAGATTGAGTCTTTTAAAGGTGTAAAATCTATAATCTTATTTTTTTCATCTTCATAGATTTTAAAAAGATAGTCCTGCAATTTTTTCAGATCGTCCCTTGAGAAAATTACCCCATTTATAGAAACATTCAGTTCTTTTAAAAATAAGGCATGAACAAGGCTATATATCTTGTAAATTATAAAATTTGAAAAAAAATAGTCTGGATGATAGATACCAACAACCTGAAATGGAATAAAATTGTGTGAACTATTCTCAAACCAATCACTACGAACCTTTATCTCATCAACAAGAGCTAGAACTCGCCAGAGTATTTTTCTTATATCATCACCAAAGAGATAATCTCGAATCAAAGAGGAATCATCAAAAGCCTTATAAAGACGATAATCTTCCCTGGTTAAAGGCAAAATACCAGTATTTACAGATTCTGAATCTGACTTAAAGTAGTTGATAATATTCTTCTCTGCAATATTTATTTTGAGCTTTAAATAATAAACAGGATCATAAAAATATATATCATACGAAAGTATCTTATGATTTGCTCGATAAAAGGGTCTTGCCTTGAACTTGTGGCTTACAGAATCATAGATAAAGATAATTTCAGATTTATCAGTTTTTATTTTTATGGAAATTAATGTAAAAATAAAAATCGGTGAAATTTTTAAAGATAATGTCAGATCACTATTGATAATATATTTTGGAAGCATAAGATCTGCTTGGATAGATTTTCTTCTCGTATGGATATAGATGTATAAAGCAAGATAATATAAGAGAAAAAAAGCATTAAAAAGAGATAAAAAAATAAATATAAGATTTATAAAGCCATTTGATCTGAAAAAGAAAGTCACAATATTTGCAAGAATAAAAGGAATAATCATCTAATTATCCTTGTTTTGCCAGTATTTTTTTGATAATATTTCATCAAGAAAAGATGTAAGTTCAGTTCTGTCAAATTTGTTGTATAATCTGTGAGACACTACAGGAATAAATACTTTTTTTAAGTCATCGTCTGTAACAAAGCTTGCACCACGGCTTACAAAGGCATAAGCCTTAGAAGCGTTTAAAAGATGAAGAAGTGCACGCACCGAAAAACCTGGATAAAACTCTTTTGAAGCTCTTGATAATATGCCTGCTTCATTTATCACATCTATAAGCTTACTATCTATATAAACAGAATCTACTCTTTTTCTTATCTTTTCAATATCAGCAAGCTTTATAACCTTATTTATCGAATCTGGATTGAACTTAAGTAAATTATTCTTTAAAATATCCTTTTGCTGCTCTTCTGAAGGGTAACCAAGGCTTATGCTTAAACCAAACCTATCGAGAGATGATCTTGGTAATGGAAAGGTTCCTTCTATTTCTATAGGATTCTGAGTGGCTATTACAAAGAAAAGATCATGTAACTTATACGTTTTATTTGAAACTGTAACCTGATTTTCACCCATGGCTTCTAAAAGGGCAGACTGAACCTTTGGATTTCCACGGTTTAGTTCATCTGCTAGCAAAACTCCTGCAAATACAGGACCACTTTTAAAGATAAAATCATTTTTTTCTTTGACAAAAATTTCAGTCCCGATTATATCGTATGGTAAAAGATCTGCTGTAAATTGAATACGCCTGAAGAGAAAAGTTTGATCTGCAGTGTTATCTATACAGGAGACAAGAGTTTTCGCCAGGGTAGTTTTTCCCATACCTGGTAAATCTTCCAGTAGCAGATGAAGACCACTAAAGAAAGCAGTTAGAACAAGATTTATAGTGTGCTCACTTATTTTAACTCTTTTTAATATCTCAAGCTTGAGATTTTCTACAAGAGAATATAGAACCTGATCTTCTTCTAATATGCATCTGTCTGGTTGTTTATTTTCATCGTTTGCTCTATCATTTAATAGATTATTTCGATTATCAACATTCTGTTCTCCCATGAAAACTCCCAAAAGTTTTTTTTTCCTCAAAAAATAAGTCTGATTTATGAGTAATATTCTGAAAATATTTTTTTGCTCCATCCATTGATCTATAATAGCCATTAAAGAAAGTTTTAATATCGCTTTCATCTATTGATAAAAGATGTGAAAGCTCATCTATTGAACTTACTTTAATATTATTACGTATAAAGCAGATAAAGTATACTCTTAATTCCCTGTTATAAAGATCAACTTGAGTATCAAAAATATGTGTCTCAATATTTCCCTCTTCTGCAACATGAGTCATCGAAAATTTCAAATTGTCCTTTTCAAATAAACTTATGGTTGCATATACACCGGCTTTTGGTTTAATCTGATCATAAATATAGATATTTGCAGTTGGAAAAGCTAAAACTCGACCAAGATGTTTTCCCTCTTCAACACATCCCTGTATATAAAAAGGATTTTTAAGATATTTATTAATTGAAAAATCTCCACTCAATATCCTTTGCCTTATCATGGTAGATGAGATCAGGACTCCATTATCAAACAAAAGAGGAATAACATTGATCTTTATCTTTTCTTTAGAAAAAAAGTTTTTAATAAGTTCAACATCTCCACCTCTACCTTTTCCAAAAAGGAAATTTTCCCCAACTGTAATACTTTTTATATGTGTATTAATTTTAAGAAAATCTAAAAATTCGATTGCCGTTAAATCTTTTAAAGTAGAATTATAGTTAAAAAGAAAAATATTTTCAAAACCATATTCACAAAGAGCATTGATCTTTTCATTCAAAGGCAGGATCTGAGTGTTTACATAACTTGAAACAAAAAGAGGAGCTGGTTTATTATAAAATGATATGACACAAGCAGTAGCATTAAGCTTTTTTGCATCTTCAAGTGTCTTTTCGATAATCAAACGATGACCTGTATGCAGACCATCAAAGTTGCCTATAGTTAAAACAAAGTCTTTGCTTATCTTTTTATAATCATCTAAAAGATTGTATGAAACATTTGCCATAATATCATTTTCTTTATTATTGATTCTAGTTTGAAAGCTGATAGTAAGTGGTAGTATCTATTGTGGATTATCTTCATTGTTAAGGTTATTTAAAGTTTTTAGTACTGATTCAGCTTTAATATATCCTGCATCAAAAACGAACTTCAGCTCGGGGACCACCCTGACTTTAACTTCCGATGCTATTTTTTTTCTAAAAAAACCAGAAATTTTGTTGAGAGCATCTATCTCATTTTCTATCTTAGCTATATCAGAAGAACCAGGAACTACAAATATTTTAGCATATTTTTTATCATCAGAAATTTCGACTCTATTTATAAAAGTGGTTTTATGTATATCCTTATGCTCAACTTCAAAAATAATTGCACTTTGAACTATATGTAAAATAGCTTCCGCTAACCTTAGTTTTCTAGGATTAACGTTTGATTGTGGCATAATTAAACCCTTATATGACTTTTTTACTATTCCTTTTCTATTTTATTTGCTTTATCACTGTTTTCAGTTTCTTGATAAGCAGCAAGTTCCTCAAAACTCTGCTTCTCTTCGACATTTTTAAATATCTCGATTATATCATTTTCATGTAAATCGTTATATTTTTCAATTGTAATACCACATTCCATCCCCTGCTTGACTTCTTTTACTGGATTTTCAAATCTATACAGCGAACCAATTTTACTGGTATATATCAGAGTGTTGTCTCTAAATATTCTACACTGAGCGTCTTTTGTTATAACTCCCTTTGTTACAAAGGCTCCGCCGACTACACCAATTGAGGGTATTTTAAATATCTGCCGTATTTCTACTTCCCCTATTATCTCTTCTCTAAACTTAGGTGCAGCAAGGCCAAGCATGGCATCCTTAACATCTTCTATTACATCGTAAATTATGCTATATCGACGAATTTCGATATTTTCTCTTTCTGCAATAAGTTGTGCTTCTTTTGTTGGTTTAGTATTAAAGCCAATAATTATAGCTTTAGCAGTAGCAGCAAGGTTGACATCTGACTCTGTAATAGCTCCAACAGAAGATAAGATAACATTTACCTTTACTTTTGGAACTGAAAGTTTCTCAAGTGATGTCTTTAAAGCTTCAGCCATCCCCTGAACATCTGCTTTTATTATTAAATTTAGTTCACCAACTTCACCCTTATTTATTTTTGTAAGAATATTGGCTAAATTTACAGCGTTTTCTTTCTGCTTTTCATATATTTCCAGTTCTCTTCTTTTTCTAGCAATATCTCTTGCTGTTTTTTCAGAGTCAACAACCTGCAAAATACAACCAGCATCTGGTAACTGCTCAAAACCTATGACCTCTACTGGTGTAGAAGGATAAGCCTTATCCAGTCTAACACCATTTTCATCTGTCATAATTTTAACTTTTCCATCGTAGTTACCAGCTATAAAGAAATCCTTCTCCTTTAAAATACCATTTTTAACAAGTACAGTTGCAACAATACCTCTACCTTTATCCAGTCGAGACTCAATAACAACACCATCAGCCCATCTTTTAGGATTGTAGTCTGCTTTTAGATCGAGAGATTCTGCAACAAGGAGTATTGCGGTAAGAAGTTCATCAACACCATCTCCTTTAAGTGCAGAGATAGGTATAAACATTGTATCTCCACCCCATTCCTGTGGAAGAATATCATAAGCTGTAAGATCAGTCATTATCTTTTCGGTCTTGACATCAGGCTTATCGCACTTATTCATAGCAACTATTATAGGGACCTTTGCCTGTTTCGCATGATTTAAAGCTTCTACTGTTTGAGGCATAACTCCGTCATCGGCTGCGACTACCAGTATTGCTATATCTGTAACACTTGCACCTCTAGCTCTCATAGATGTAAATGCTTCATGCCCGGGGGTATCTATAAAAACTATCTCTTCTCCCTTTATCTTAACCTTATATGCTCCTATTCTCTGAGTAATCCCTCCAACCTCTGTTGAAGCAACGTTTGTTTTTCTTATCCTATCAAGAAGCGTTGTTTTACCATGATCAACATGACCTAAGACAGTAACAATAGGTGGCCTTTTCTTAAGTTCAGGAACTATATTGTCCTGAATAGGGATCTTTACAGCATCGAATATGGAAGTTCTCTTAACTTTACAATTAAAATCTGATAAAAGTATCTCTACTGTATCAGCATCCAGCATCTGGTTAATAGTAACAGAATTTCCCATCTCAAACAACTTTTGAATGAGTATATTCGCTTTAATATTCATCTTTCTTGCCAGTTCCGAAACTGAAATTGATTCTGGAATTTCAATCTCCAGTGGAATTGCAAACTCTGTTTCCCTTTTTTTCTTTAAAATTGGATTAAGTTTATTGTTAAATTCATCCCTATCTTTTATCTCTGGTTTATGCTCAACATATTTCTTTTTTTTCTGAAATGTGTTTTCAACAACTGGAGTAGTAGTTTGTGAATTTTTCTGACCTTTTGAAAATGATGAAAAAAAGTTTTGAGGTCTTTGCTGTTGACCAGTTCTCTGATAATTTTGATAATGAGGTCTTTCTCTTGTAGTGGTTGGAGCAGGAGTATTTTTCCTTATAAAAATCCTTTTTTTATGATGTTCAGTAGAAGCAGTTTGACTTGATTCAGAGGGTTTATATGTATATCTTTTATTTGACTCAAAAGTTGTTCTATTTTTTCCTTCTTTCTTATCTTCCTGTTCCAGAGTGTTTTCTACCTCAGCATCTATCGCTTCAGCAGTTTCATTTTTGTTCTCATATGTTTTTGTTTCAGCACTTTCGGCTTTACTTGAATTATCTGCATTTATTTTCTCTGTTTTTTTAGCTTTAACAGAAGTTTCTGCTTGTTTTTCTGTTTTTTCAAGTGGAGCTTCTATGACTGAAACATTATCTTCAGTTTTGCTTTTTCTTTTAGCAGTTCTCAGAGCAGCTTTTTCTATGCTTTCATTTTCTTTAGATGAGGTCGCTTCTACCATCATAGGTTCGGTGATAGAAGATTTCTCCTTCTTTGATAGGGTTTTTGTGGCAACATTCCCAGTTTCACTAATAGAAACAGGAGCTTTAACCTCTTCGTCAGTTTGTGGTGTTTCTAAATCAACATCCACACTTGTTTTTATAGTAGCTTTTTTGACCACTTTCCTCTTGATAATAAGTTTTTTTTGAGGCTTCCTATATATTTCAACTTCTTCATCTATCTTTTTCTGGATATCTTCGTTAGTTAAATCTTCAGGGTTAAATCCATATTTGGTAATTATATTTCTTACTTGAGTTTCTGTAAGTTCTTTTTCTTTCAGGTAAGTTATGATCTTCTTTTTGCTCATTTTAATAATAATACTCCTGTTTCATATCTACTCTAAAATTTACAAATTGCAATTGAATTAAATATCTTAAAATCATTTTATACAAATTTTTTATTCTTCAAATTTAATTCCACAATAAGGACATTCAGAGGCATCAGGGTCAATCTTTTTATGGCAGTTAGGGCATTCTGCATAATCATTTTCAAACTCCTCCTCTTCTTCATCATCTTCAATTTCGACATTTTGTTCTATGAATCGATTTATCGTTAGAAGCTCTGAAGGTGAGAGAGAGTTTATAGTTTGAAGTCTATGACTCTCGTGCCAATCAATAAGTGTTGATACAAGATCTATCCCGGCATTTTGAAGCTTTTTAATGATTTCATTTCCAAGCTGATCCTGTAAAACAGTTATAGAAGCATCTTCACCTATTTCTTCCAGTTCCTCTTTTTCTTCTGTCACAGTTTGTTTTGCGAATAATTCATCGATATCTTTGCTTATAAGTTTGTATATCTCTGAGTTTTCAAATTCGTTTCGTGTTTTAACATCTATCTTCCAGCCAGTCAATCTGGAGGCAAGTCTAACATTATTACCACTTTTGCCAACAATTTTATCTTTATCCGAATCTTTATCAAGAACAAAGATACATCTCTTTTCTTCGGGAGTATCTTTGACCTTAATGATTTTACCATAACCGAATTTGGAAACATTTAAAGCATTCTGGATGTATTCAATTTCATTAGGTGAATACTGGACAACTTCGATAACTTCTCCACCAAGCTCTAACCTTACATTTGAAATTCTAGATGAATTTTTACCAAGCACAGTTCCAACTGGATCTTTACCGGGAATTTTAGATGAAACAGCAACCTTAGTTTTATATCCTGGTTCTCTGACAATCTTAACAACCTCGACCTCTTTCCTTGCTACCTCTTCAGATTCACTTTCTATTAGCCTCTGAACAAATTTTGGATCATTTCGTGAAAGAATAATAGTAGGAACAGCCTTTTTTTTCTCTTTCATCTGCTTCTTGTCATCGTTATCGTCGGCAACACTGTCAGATTTTACAAGTTTTATAAGAAATTTTTTAGATTCATTAACTTTTATATCATCGAGTGGAGATTTCTCTTCAGGTGGTAAATATGCCTCGATTTTAGATTCATCGAGATAAACATATGCTGTTCCTTTAACTATACGATGAATTTTCCCAATGACTATAGAGCCTTCAAGCTTTTTATATTCTTCATAAAGCTTGTTACCAACATAATTCTGGATCTCATTTGTAAAAGAATCTATCGCTGATCTCACAACAGTGGATGGAAAGTTACTATAATCAACAGGGACAAGTATTGTATCATCTAATTGAACATCTTCTTTTATCTTTTTTGCATCCTTTAAAGAAATCTCTTTCAGTAAAAACTCTGGTTTCTTAACGACTTTTTTTTCAATAAGTATTTCAAGTTGATTTTTATTTCTTGCTATTGTAAGATTTACATCATTTGTTTTATCTTTTCTTTTATCTTCCTTTGTTGTTCCTTCACTTTTATATATATAACTTCTATATGCAATTATTAAAGCTCTTTTAAAGCATTCAAGCACTATTTCAGTCGAAATATTTTTTTCTTTTGCAATATTTTCTATCTCATTGTAAAATTCGTTCGCGTTACTTTTAGTTGAACTTCTTCTTGTCATATCTCCTCCGAAAAGAAAGTAGTTTTAATTTTAATAATTCTATCAAAAGGAACCTGCAGAAGTTCTATTTCTTTATTATCTTTATTCTTTTTTTTATTACTGAACTTCTTTAAAATTAACCCATCAGTAACAATACTAAAGGTTCCACTGGCTTCAAGTACTTTTTTATTATTATCATTTACTTCTGAATTATCTCTATTTTCCTCATAATAAAAAACCTTTACTGGTAGCTGTTCAAATAAACTTAAAAGTTCAAATTCTTTTGTACCAGGACGTATCTCAAAACCTATACCAGGACTTTGAACTTGAAAATCATAATCTTCCGGTATAAGCGGTTGAAATATTTTTGAAATATACTGACAATCGTCGATTGTTATTCCTCCTTTTTTCATTATCGTTATCTGTACCAGTTTCCTGGGTGTAATAACCAAAGATACAAGGTTAATTCCATTTATCGGGAAAATACTTTTAGATTCAGATAAAAGTGTATTTTTAAATTGTTCGATATTTAATAAACCCTCTGTTAACTTATTGTTGTTTAAAGTATTCTTATCTTTAAAAGTATCTTTCTTGAAGACTTCTTTTTTATTACCATCTTTTTTATTAAAATCTTGCTTTTTATTCATAATTGTTCCCTGCGTAATACTTGAATAAGATTATTGTATATTTCTTTTTTCAAACATTATATTTTAGATTTTTTTATGTAAACAATATAAATTATTAAATAACAAATATATTGATCTCAAATAATCATTAACAATAAAACAATTATCTTTTTGATTTTAATCCTTTGGATTACAAGTAGTGAAGATATCGATTATAGGATTAATAAAATTGGATATCTAAATATGAAAAAGATGATGTTTTATAAAATAAATTCTTCGCTTTTTTTTATGTGGGCAATAATTTAATCTAAAAATTATACAGATATAGAAAGAGGAAAGATACCTTTAGCTTTTTTATATGGCTAAGGTATATAAAAAAAAGCGAAAAAAGCTAAATTATTGTAAAAAAATAAAAAAAGAGACGATAAAATCGCCTCTAATATCTTTATAACCTGATATTCATTAATGTCAAGTTAAATTTTTGGAAAATTTACCTACCTATTAAAAAATTTTATGCTAATTTTAACTGATGAATGAAGATTGATATATTGCTGCAAATATTTATCTTTTATAAATGAAAAAGAGCATATATTTAAAGAAAAACCTCAAATTTTAATAAAAAATAGAATTTAAACTCAATAATTCAGGGTAAAAACAATATGCATATAACTGATTTTACTATATGGCAACTGATCGTAGTTTTTTTTTCTATCTTTCTTGCTGGAGTGATAGACTCAATAGCAGGAGGAGGTGGGATAATATCGATACCTGCGTACCTTTTTCTTGGCTTAAGTGGCCATGTCGTCCTTGGAACAAATAAGTTTTCTTCAACAATTGGAACTTTTTTTGCAACAATTCGTTTTGCTTCGCATAGTAAAATCAACTGGAGAATAGGAGTTGTCTCTGTAATATTTGCTTTGGTTGGTTCTTCAATAGGTTCAAGACTTGTATTACTTATACCTGTTGATTTTATTAGAATACTACTTATAATTCTTATTCCTATAATAGCAGTATTTACTTTATTACAAAAAAATGAAAATGATAATGTTGAAAAAAATGTTAATGACTCTCTTACTTATTTTCATGGAATAAAACCTTACCTGATTTCTGCAGCAGCAAGTTTAATTATCGGTATGTATGATGGTTTCTTTGGCCCCGGAACCGGGACTTTCTTTATATTGGTATATACAACCTTACTTCACTTTGATATGACCACTGCCTCAGGAAATGCAAAAGTTGTAAATCTATCTTCCAATATTGCCGCATTGGCAACTTTTTTAACGCATAAGTCAGTATTTATAGAGCTTGGAGTGCTTTGTGCAATCTGTTCAGTTGTAGGTAACTGGGTTGGTTCAGGTCTAGCTGTTAAAAAAGGAAGCAAGATAATTAAACCAGTTTTTATAATAGCCCTCCTGCTTTTATTGTCCAAAGTAACATATGATTTGTTTTTAAATAAATAAAACCGCATCACTGCGGCTTTATTTATTTGATAAGTTTATCAAGTTTTGATCTATCAAAACCAATAACTATTTGTCCATTAAAATCTATCACGGGAACACCACTTTGACCAGACTTGCGGATCATCTCCTCTGCAGCAGTGATATTTTGAGAAACATCGATATCACTAAAAGGGATATTTTTGTTTTTAAGATATTCTTTAACCATAGAACAATATGGACAGGTTGGCGTAGAATATACTATAACCATAATTTTTCCTTATCTAATTTATTTGTTTAAAAAATACTGAAATAAATACTAAAAGTCAAAAATCATAAAAAAAATTATTGCTATCAGCCTTCTGTCGTTAGAATCTTGTAGATCTCCTCTGCAGATTTTGCATTTAAAAGTTTTCTTCTGTTTTTTTCAGTCATCTTTTTTGCAATCTGTGATAAAAGTTCAAGTCTATTTGTTCCTGCTATAGGACTTAAAATGAGAAAAAAGATATGCGAAGGTTTTCCATCAAGTGAATTAAAATCTATCCCGCTTTTTGAAATTCCTACAGCACAGATTATCTTATCTATACCTTCAATTTTAGTATGAGGGATAGCAACACCATCTTGAAGACCTGTGCTCATCTCATTTTCCCTCTTCATAAGTTCTTTAAAGGCATAAGAGAAATCAATTTTTGTATTATCTTCAACTAAAATACTGAGAAGATCCTGAATAACTCCTTCTTTGGTCTTAGATTTAAGATCCGGGATAATGTAATTAATATTGAAATACTTAGGATCAATTGGTGGAGTCCTTTCTTCTTCTTTTTGCTCAAACAAGGCTTTAATTGCTTCATTTTTATTTATTGGTTCTTTTAACCCCTGAAGCATCTTTTCCACCTTTGCAAAAACATCTACCAGACTGCCAAGAACTATGCCTTCATCAGTTTTACGATAGTGGAATATTAAATCCTGCCCATTTAAGCTTACTGTTATTACATATCTATCTTTTCTTAACTGATAGATATTATCCTGTGGATTTAAAGTACTGACAAAAAAGCCTTCTTCATCAAATAACTCAATGGTATTTTGTAGCATGAGTTCGGCAAGTTCATTTGATTTAAATGAGCAAACATAACTATCAATCTGCTCTACCTTAGATTCTTTTTTAGTACCACTGCCTTTAATATTCATGGCAGAAATCAGGAAAGAAGGAGCCACAAGTGTTGTAACTAAAGTCATAAAAACAGCCACACCAAAAACATCCTGTTGAATGAAACCAGCTGAAATACCGATACCAGCTATAATTAATGCTACTTCACCACGAGGGATCATACCAGCACCTATTCTATAAGCTCCTTTAAGGTTAAAATTGAATGCTAGAGAAGGCAAACCACAACCTAAAATCTTTGCTAAACTTTCAGCAATTGTATATATAAGAGCAAAAAGGATAACCTTAGGAGATGCAAAAGTTCTGACATCAATAAGCATACCCATTACACAGAAAAAAATTGGTACAAAAAATTCATATAGAGGATGAAGTATCTCGTTTATAAGATTTTTTATATCTGTGTTTGAAAGTGATAAACCAGTTACATAAGCTCCAATAATCATAGCCAGACCAGCTTCTTCAAAAAAACCAGCTACTATAAGAGCCAGGCCAAGCGACATTATCGCTATAGTTGTTTTTGTTTTGAAAAGTTTAAGCAAACCACTTATTCTATGCGATGCGAGAATACCTATAGCAGTCGCAGCAAGCCATATTCCAAAAGATTTTGCTGCAATAATACCAATCTTTCCCCAGTCAAGACCACCGTTATCTGTGTTTGAACCAACAATACCAAGAATTATAGCAAGAACTATGATACCACCAACATCGTCTATTACTGCACCAGCGAGGATGGTAACTCCTTCAGGCGACTCCATCTTTTTTTTCTCTGAGAGAATTCTTGCCGTAATACCTACAGAAGTTGCTGTAGCCATAGCGCCTAAAAAAAGTGTTTGTGGTGAAAAAAAACCCATCGATTTACCTAATAGTGGGCCAGAAAAAAATAAAGCAACAAGCATACCAAAAAGAAAGGAAAAAATTATCCCTCCGACACCGACAAAACCACCTACCACACTGTATCTGATAAACAGATTTAAGTCTGTTTCAACTCCAGAAATAAAAAGCAGAATTATTGAAGCTATTGTTGAAATTCCATAAAGTTCAGTTGAAACCGGGAAATTATGACCCAACGGGAAAATTCCATCGGGGAATCCTGGTAGTGATAGAGAACCCAGAAGATAAGGCCCTATTATGATGCCAACAACAAGCTCGCCAATAAGACCAGGGATATGGATTTTTTCAAATATTCTGTTACCAAGTTTTGCCAAAAAAATAATGATTCCAAGCTGAAAAACAAGCATCATCATTTCGTGTGTCATATATAGTCCTCAATCACAAAAAAAGTTATCTATGAAGTTGAATGTTTAAATTTTAAAGTCAAAATTGGCAAATAGCAAGATAAATATCTTTTTACCAGTGACTTAAAAATATAAATTTTCTCTATTTTTGCAACGGAAATTTAAATATTTTTCATCAACTTTTTTATTTTATTTTAATAATTTTACTTCAAAAAAAAAATATTTGAACGTTAGTCAAAATAATTTAAATATTAAATTAATTATTTATATTTAAAGCTATTTGCTGTTTGCTACAGCCTAAAGTCAACAGTCAAAAGCCGAAAGTCCTGAAAAAGTACCAAAATTATTATTTAAGTTTATTTAATATTTACTCATAATTTTTTTTGTAAGACTTAGCACTAAAAATAAGAGAAGAGCCAAAAATTCCTTATTTACCAATGTGTAGTTGCGAAGAGTCTATTTCAACAAGATCTCCAACTTCATATGAATCATCATGAGTTTGCACTACAACAGCAGCTTGAAAACGTGGATCAAAAACTGCTATAGCTCGACACACATGATAAAAATGGGTAAGATAACAATAAAGCCAGATAGGTCCGCGACCCGAGATAACAAAGAGCCTATTGGAAAATTTTAACTTCACTGGATCCGGCAAATCCAGCGTTTTTAAATCTTCAGCGAGTAAATTTTGTTTTAGTTCAAACTCAAGGAGCATGAAATCAATACCATCAATAAGCTCAAATTTAATTTTATCATTCACGATTCGCCTCACTTTCAATAAAAATAGTATTGGCTCAATAAAGGTTATTAAATTCAACTCTTACAAGAAATAATAATATTGATTTTTATCGCAAATTTTAAGTTCATCCGACAAATTATCTTCTCGCTCTTCATTTACTGCGAAAAGGCTAAAAAGTACACATTAACCAGAAGTACATTAAATTTTATAAAATAAAACAATAATTTAAAGCAACTACAATTGATTTTTTATAAAATATAAGAAAATGAATTTTTATAACTTTTTTATATAAAATATACTTTTTTTCTCGATTTTTTGTATTATAATACAGTTAATTAAAATTTGAATTAATGGTTTTTCTGCAAAAAAATAGAATTTAAATTTTTCCTTTTAATTTTTTCAGTCTAGAACCATTATTCCAGAATACTGTAAATTCATTTAATATTAATCACATCAAAATAAATTAAAACGGTTTATATCACCAGAAGCAAGTATATTCCCATCATAGATATTAATAACTTCAAAATAAAGTAAAACCCTTTATTATTCCTTTTACTGTATCATTTTATTATATCTATCCAGCTTTTTTAAAGCCAGAGGCTTGAAAAAAAGAATATAAAGAATTGCAATAAAAAAATTGGATTCGAGGCTGTAATGAAAATAATAAACAATAGATATGAAATATTATCAGTATATTACCATGGAGAATATGGATATGTATACAAAGTCAGGGATCTTATCGATAAATCTTCTCCTTTAAAATTATTAAAACTTTACGACTTTGATAATCTTGGAACAGAGAAAATTAATAATTTTAAAAATGAATATTTAATGCTAAAGTATAGTTTTTTCCCCTGGACAGTCAGAGTATATGAAATTGGTAAGATAAATAATATAGATAATAGCGAATTAAGCAGTAATTATATATTCTATACCATGGATTATATCGAAGGCAAAACGCTAAAAGAAATCCTAAATGAAAAATCAGATGAAGATAATTTTGAAAACAAAAAATCAAATAATTACAATATTGCTAATATCAAACAACGATTATTTATAAAATTGGCTTCTATAATAAAAAATATGCACATCCTCGGCTATGCGCACGGGAATTTAAAATCTGATAACATAATTGTGAGCAAAGAACGACTTTTGTTTTTTATAGATATGGAAGGTGGGACTAAGTTTGATAAAGATATGAATTTTCTTGAAAATTTGATGGATAAAAATATTATAGATAATTCATCACTAAAAATAGCATGGGAAAGATATTCTCATAATAAAATTTTTAATATATTTATTGAAAAATCTTTATATTCTAAAGTCTTTAATGAAATTACAAATTATAAAAATCTTCAAAAAAGTCTGATTTTAAATTTCTTCTCACTAAACTATATTAATTTTAATTTAATTGCAGACTTTATATCTGATCTTTCTTTAATCAATGGTTTGATTCCAATAACAATATTTTTAATGCAGGACCCTTATTATATTTTGCAGATGCTTGCTTTACAACTTAAGTTGTTTAACATTGAACAAAATTTTTGCAATAAAATCGATCATATTATTTTGCACAAACAAAAATTGGATATTTCCCAGCTAAAAGTTTTACTTATTGATCTGTTTGAATCAATAAATTTATCAGGAAATCTTGTTTTGATAGTATCTAAATATGATCTAGCAACCTTGATACATAAAAGCCTTCTCTTTTCTATTTTATCATCTTTAAGCCATCCAGTTTTGACTATTATCAACTCACACGAACTGACTTTGAATAAGAAGGATAAATTAAACTACAATATAAAAAATATTGCTCATTCTCTAATTACCGGGGATCTTGTAAAAAGACTCAACGATATACTGGCTCATTCATTTGGAATAAATGAAAATTTAATTAAAAAAAAGATTAAGGATTACTACCATTTTATATACTTATTCTCAAAATCTGACCTTAATTTAGATGATTTTTTTTCAAGTTACAGATACACAAGCGAATATATACAAGATTTGACATCTAAGTTTGAAAAGGAGAAAGATAGATCTTCCATTTTAACTTATTCTTTGATTTCATTTTTAAATTTTTTTATTCCCCCTTATAAAAAAATCTTTCTGGTTCAATGGTTTAATGCAACTTTATCTGGAAAAATAGAAAGAATTAATCAGTATACAGAAAAATTATTAAATATGCTATTAAAAAAAGAGTATATTTACTTTATTGATGATGAACATTTTATAGTTAGCAACACTATCTCATACTACTATGCAAGAAGGATAAAAAGATCATCACTAATAAAGAATATCAATAATATGAAATTAGCAGAAGAGATCTATCTCAACAACTATAGTATTTTAAAAGAAGCAGAAAAGAATATGCTTTTCGAAATACTCATAGAACTAAAAGAATATGAAAAGATTAAAGTCTTGCTTTACAGGGCATTTATTGAAAGTTCCTATAACAATTATAACCTTACTGATAGACAGAGTAGATACCAATTTCTGGTTAAATACATAGATATTAAAAAACTGGAAAAAAGTACACTACCAGAATTCCATCTTGATAAAGCACAATTAAACACCTTAAATCTACCCGAATATCTTTTCGATATTATACTTATAACTTGCGCTTATTATTTTGAAAAAGAGAATATTTCTTTAGCAATAAATACTCTAAATCTTGTTTCAGATAGAAATAGACAAAGTAAATTTGCAAAATATTACATCCTTTCAAGAATCCAGATGAGAAAAAAAGATATCAATGCATTTAACGAAAGTCTAAAAAAATTAAAAAATATAGGAAGAAATATTAACACTGAGGAAGAGTTATTTCTGATAGAAATACAGATTTTAAACTTTCTGCATATCCAGAATAAATATAAGCTTCTAAGTAAAAAATCTGATCAAATAATAGATAAATATTTAGACTTACAGGAACTAAATTACTATGAAGCAATTTTACTTACTCAATCACTTATATATAAAGGTGAATATATGCGATGGCTCAAAAACTATGATGAATATAAAAGGCACAATGAACAAGCTCAGTTTTATGCCAGAAAATATGGTTTATGGGAATTAGCTGTCTTATCTACAAACAATATTTTTGTTTTTTATTATGTAAAAAATGATAGAAAAAATCAGTTTATTCATATCGAAAAAGCAATTAAGATCATGGAAGATAATTATATAATAGAAATGATGCCAACAATTTACAACAATTATGCAGCAATCATGCCAGATGTAAAATCAAAAATCAGATACTATTTAAAGTCCTTTCAAATAGCTACAACATTACAGGACGCAAAATCGATATTCATACTTTTGCATAACTTATCTTTTTATTTAAAACCTATCAATATGGAAAAACTTCTTGAAAAGCATAATAATTTTATTTTTGCTTATGAAATTGCGGATACTGAAACTAATATTAATTTTCTTTTATCGATTGAAGGAGTTATGCTAACATATTTTTACCTTGATAAACTTGATAAACTTGACTCTTATTTTGCTTTGATAGATAAACTTGAGGATTCTTTTAAAAAGGATGATGAATCGTATAAATTTTACAAAATAATAAAATCGCTTATCTTGCTTTTTAAATATGGATTCAGTGATGAACTTTTCAATGATCTTACAGATGGTCTTTCGAGTATTTTTTCCTATAAGAATTATCAAATAGATATCTTTGTATTGAATTTTGTTTTTTCTTCACTAAAAGATCAGAACGAACAATATTTCTATGCAATTTTGAAATCTATTAGCCAGAATATACATAGAATAAATAAAGTAGCTTCAAAATCAATAGATTTTCTCGTAGAAGTGCTACAAAAAAGAGATGATAAAGAATTCCTGAAAAACATTGATTTATCTTATATCGATAAAATTCCACTTATAGATATTCCAGTACTTGACGGATTATATAACCTCGTAAAATCTATTATTTATAAAGAATATAATGACAAAAGAGCAATACATTATCTGGCTAATTTTCTTTTTTTCATAAACAAAAATATCTCATATTTCAAAAATAAAAAATGTCTTGAGCTAACACCATACTCTTATCTTTTACAATTTATATCTTATGATCTATATGGTTATATTGAAAAAATAAATAAGGGAAAAAATTTTTCATCAGAATTTGTAGATAAAAAAGGAAGTACTGAGTATTATAAAATATTAAAAAGCCTCACAAAATTTGTTGAAACAACTCAGATAGATAAAGAGCAACTTAAAGTTGAAATTTTTAACTCCATATCAGTTCAAGAATCCGACACAATAGATAATCTTGCAATAGCAATAATGTCAGAATTATATTTTGATAGGGTAATTTTTTTAAAATCCTATAAGAATGAACAGCATGAAGATGCAATTGAGCAAATCTTTGTCTATATATTTGATAACTCATTGTACTTTGAAAATGAGGGAATATATCTTGATAATAATTTTATCTTAAATACTGATAAACCTGTTATCACAAATTTCCCTTTAAACTTAATGGACATTAAAGTTAAATCGGCCGTGCTAATACCGGTATTTGAACTTTATAAGCTTGTTCGTACTGTGACAGCCCCTTATGATAAGAGGGCAAAAAAATTTTCCTTTAATTCTAAGCCTGAATACTGGTTGTATCTTGATAAAAAAAATATCATTAAAGAAAACTTCAATGAAGATTTTCTTGATTTTTTAGAATTATTTCTATCACACTTTTTTACAACAAAGAATGAGCAAAATAAATTTTTAAAAGATCATCTAACTGGATTTTATTTAAAAGAAATATTTTATAAGAAAGTTTCAGAGATTATTTCACTTCAAAAACAAAGAAAAGAAGAAAATAGTTCTGGTATGGGTTTCTTGTTTATTGATATTGATAACTTTAAAACAGTAAATGATAGTTTTGGTCATCAGAAAGGAAACGAAGTACTTAATAGTTTTGCACAAATAGTTAAACAAAATGTAAGAAAGCACGATCTTATAGGTCGATATGGTGGAGACGAATTTATCGTTGCTCTTATTGATATTTCAAGACAAAATGCAATGCTTGTAGCTGAAAAATTGAAAAAAAAAGTTGAAGATGCTAAATTAATATCAGCACCGAAAGCTCTTACCGTTAGTGTAGGGATATCATACTACCCCGATGATGGTCAGTGGCTTGAAGAACTAATTCAAATAGCTGATAAAAGGATGTACAACGCAAAACAAAAAGGCAAAAATCAAATTTGTGCTGATTAAAATTCAGGCAAAAATAAAAAGCAGCCAGATCTCATAACTGATCATATAGTGTAGATTTTTTTATTTGATTTGCCTTTTCTGTACCAAGAACTTTATCTATAATGGCAAGAGAGAAAGCAAATGCAGCAGAAGGAGCTGATCCTGTTATTATATTTCCATCTATTTCAACTTTTTTTCCCGTATATATCCCTGCAGGAACTTCATTTTCCAACCCTGTGAAACAGGTAAAATGTTTTCCATCAAGGATTTTACAGGACTTACCAAGAACAATAGCTGGAGCTGCACATATTGCTGCAATAATTTTGCTATTTTTATTATGTTCAAGTATAAATTTGCAGGCAAAACTATCTTCAGCAATAGTCCATGCACCCTTTCCGCCTGGAATAATAACTATATCAAAGATATCCTGTTTTACCTCAGCTAATCTTGTATCTGCTATTATTTTCAAATTCCTTGCACTTTTAACTTCAGTTTCATAAATCGAGGCAACTGTAAGGTCTATCTCTGCTCTTCTTAAAAGGTCTATAGGAGTTATAGCTTCAATTTCCTCAAAAAGTGGAGCCAATATAATTATCGCTTTTTTCATATCTAACCTCCAGTTGATTCTCTCTGGTAAATTTAAGACAACTGACTGTATCATATAACATAAATTTCAAATATCAAAAAAAATACCTTTTTAAAATACTCATTTTTATTCAAAAAAATAAAGATAATATTCATCTATCGAATAGACAAAAAGATAAAGTACATTAAGAAGATTAAACACGATAAAGCAGGAGATAGAACCTGAAGGTTAAGGATTTGGCAACATTAAAATAATAATACATAAAAGTGGTATTTAGTTGAAGAAATAAAATCTGCCGGTGCAGCATTTTAGCTTTGTTACCTTATCCTTAGCAGAAGAGCCAACAAGGGATAAAATCTGCGGGCGAAGGATTTGAACCCTCACAAACAGAGCCAGAGTCTGTCGTGCTGCCATTACACTAGCCCGCAATCTGTGATTTATAAATATCAAATTAATAACATAAGTCAAGCAATTTTAGATTTAATCGATCTTCTCTTAAGAAGTTTAAGATTAAAAATAACTATGGTTAAAATTTTATTATTAAAAAAACATATTTAAAAAGTATATTATATCACAAGAACCATATAACAGTCTATCTTCTACTTGCGTTTATTATATCTTTCATTCTTTTAACAGAGTCATCAAGACCATAAAAAATGCTATTTGCTATTATAGAAAATCCTATGTTAAATTCAAAAATATAAGGGATAGTGGCAATTAACGGAGCGTTCTGATAGTCAAGACCATGCCCGGCAGCAACATCAAGACCCAGTTCATCTGCTTTCTTTGCTGCTATCAGGACTCGTTTATATTCATGAATGGCGTCCTTCCCTCGAGCTCTGCTATAACTACCGGTGTGGATCTCTATGCCATCAACTCCAAGTTGAGCGCAACTTTCAATAATCTCTATATCAGGTTCAACAAACAGAAAAATCTCAATTCTGGCTTTTTTATACTCCATAACAAGATCTTTCAGCTTTGATTTATTTTTATTAATATCAAGCCCCCCTTCGGTGGTGACTTCCTCCCTTTTTTCAGGAACTATAGTAACCTTATCTGGCTTAACTTTAAATGACATATCTATAACATCGTCTCTTAAAGCCATTTCAAGGTCTAAATCTTTGTTAATAGCCGATCTGAGTTCTTTTACATCATCATCCATTATATGCCTTCTATCTTCCCTCAGATGACAGACTATCATATCTGCACCTGCAGATATTGCAACTGTAGCTGCCTGAATGACAGATGGAAATCCTTCTTTCCTTGCATTTCTAAGTGTAGCGATATGATCTATATTTACTCCAAGCCTTAATGGTAAAAAAGTATTATTGATTTTTTTAATCTCCATATTTCACATCCTTATCATTTATTTTTTTTCATTATCATCTTCTTCGTAAGATTTAGCTTCAGTGATTTCAAGTTGCACAAATTCTGGTTTAATAATTGAAATAAATAAATTATCATTGATTTTAGGAATAATCTTGATAATGTAAATTCCAGTTGAATGAAAGTATGAACAATCTATAATAAAAACAAGATCAGATGGCGAAATATTTAAATTTGTATTGAAAGGAATAAACACGGTTGCATTGAACATTGGCACAGATAATTTATAGTCAAATTTTGCATCTTTATTTGCCAGAAGTATTGGTATATTTGTTATCTCCTTTTCCAGACTTGCTGGTCTTATGTCT
>JAAYUW010000127.1 GCA_012517545.1 Exilispira sp. | reverse complement strand
ACCTTTACAAGATCACCGGCATTTATTCCATAAAAAAGTGACAGTTCATCGTTGTAAATTTCCTCAAACTTATAATAGTCTCCTTCCTTAACAAATTTTGCATTAAAAATAACCTCCAGGCAGTTATCAATACTATCGCTTTGCAACATAGCCTTTACCGGATACCCTGGCCGTCTGGTAGATAAAAAAAATGAAATATTATTGCCGAATAAAACTGGAACAATAGTATTTGCTGGAAGCAAAGAGATGACTCTCTGCGTCATTAACAATATATTATTACGGCTTTCATCAGCCATTTCTGCCTTCAAAGAGTCAGGGTCAAGCAGTCCGTTGTTAGAGTTGAAGGGAAAATAAGGTGTGATAAGCTTCATCTTGTTTTCAGAATTTGCACCAGAATTTAGAGACTGATTGGAATCATTCGTTTGAGGTGTTTCTTTCGAAAGTGGAATTTCTTTTAGCTCCTTTTTTGCAAGATTGTAAAGTATATCAAAATGACCTGGAAAAACATTATTAAGCAGAGGAGGATTTATCTTCTTCGTTACCAGGTAATTTATATTATCCTTCATCTGATAAATTATCCTATCACCTGTGAAGTAAAAACCAGCCCAGCTGCGCGAGAAAGTGATATTTTCATAGGCAAACATGAGAAGATCTGTCATAAAGTAAGAAGGTAAAATGAAATTAATGTTTTGTCCATCGGTAATACCAGCAAAGGCAATACCAACAAGTTCAAAGGCAGGCGTAAAAACAGGTCCGCCTGAGTTACCAGGGCTTAAAGGTGCGTCAATCTGAATGACTTTGCCGATTTCGGTAAACTCCCTGTTTATATTTGAAACAATTCCCTTTGTATTTGAAAAGCTAAGGCCAAGTGGATTACCGCTTGCTATAACTTCAAGCCCTATCTGAACTTGAGATGCAAGCTTGAAATATTTAAAATCAGGATTTTTATATGGAATCCTCAAAAAAGCTATATCATATGCAGGATCTTCAAGAATAACTTCTGCTTTGAACACACTTGAGCCAAGTTTCACAGAAATTTTATTTATCCCCTTCTTTTCTTCATCGTAAACGACATGATTATTTGTAACTATAAGATCATAATCTATAAAAAATCCAGTTCCAAGCGATATATCTGGTATACTCTGTCCATTTTCTACTTTTATGCCTCTATCGCTAACGACCATAACAATATTTTTTGATAATTCTGAATAGTTCTTTATAAATTTACTTTCAGAAAATTTTTTCTCCTTAACTTCAGAACAGAGATTGCAAAATGGAAAAATATCATTGATGTATTGATTTAGTGCTTTGAAATAGTAATAGTTTTCTATACTATCAAACTTTACAGCGATATATTTCTTCATGAGTATGAGATTTTCATCTTGAATGTTTGCATCAAAATCGGCAATTTTATCAATTTGAAGGTTTTTAAGGTATTTTACAAACCAGTAATTTATAAAGTTTCGAAGTACTATATCTAAAGTTGAGTTTTTTTCTATACTTGTAAGGAACTGATCTGCTATAAAATAAAGATACCTCTGCTCAATATCGCTTCGAAAATTAGAATCAGGATCATTCTGGAAAAAAAGATAAAATGAGGTTATTTTTTCAAAATCATTTGAGGCGAAAATTTCATCTACCTTATCTTTTTCAGGAAAGTAGCTGTATGTTATTGCGTTTGTGCTTGTGGTTTTACAGGAAATAAAACTTATAGACATAAGCAAAAAAATAGCACCAATTAAAAATCTCAACTTGAGTTTCATCACAAAACCTTTTTTCTATTTTACATAGTAGATTATTTTTGTGAACTCTTTTTTACTTGCTTTTTATCTATATTCATCCAATAAACTTTCAAAATTTTTTGTTCTATAAAAATCAAAACCATCTTTAGAATTTCTATTTCTGCTTCTAATATAAATATTTCCATCATCAATATTATTGGTTATCATTACAGGATCATTACATTTAATATTACCAACTTTATATAATTTATTTTCCCACCAATCATATACATATAATCCATCATTAAATTTACTAAAATCATTAAATGCCATCTCTAACCATTCTTTATCCGAATCTCCATAAAAATAGAAATATCTCTTATTAAGAGAAATATCATAGATTGGCATAAACCCATCCACTACACCCAATGCAGATAGGTATATCCCATAATCTGAAAAATCAATATATTCATCTTCAAGTGTTTTAAGATTTACTCTATGAAGTATATAATAACAATAATCTGCCCTGGGAGCCTGATCATCATTTGTAATATCCACGTAAAATACATATTCTCCTAATATATTTATTATTGGTTCTCCACATTCATTAAATAAATATTTTTTAACAGTTTTATTTACAATATCTATTATTGCTAATTTAAAATCCATATATATCAATTTTTCATTATCCGATTTATTAAAGCAAATTGTATAGATTTTCCCTCCCATACAATAAATTGAATAATTTCTCGCTAAATCATCATTTAAACCGGGAAATAGATAATGCTCGTCAGGATCACTACCTGGGCAAGGAGAAAATTCTTTCTCATATAGTTCTAAAATTTGATCTTTATCATATTTACGAAGTTTCCAGTAATCGCTACACCAGAGACCTCCATAATTTTCTCTATTATTTTCAATAGGAAAAATAGTATTTTGCATTTTTTTTGAAGGCGAAATCTCATCCCACTTTATTTCCTTTGTTAAATCTATAATATCTGGATTTAATTTAATTTTTTTTAGTTCATCATATTCTAATCTTTTAATACTATCATAATTAAAGTTTTTATCATAATCAAAACTAAATATAAATAAAGAAATCATTATTGCAAAAATTATTATCTTTTTCATTTTAATTACTCCTAACTTTTATT
>JAAYUW010000126.1 GCA_012517545.1 Exilispira sp. | reverse complement strand
TCCAGTCATTATAGCAGGATCAAGAGTCTGTGGTTCTGTTCCGTTGTTGAAACGAAAAACTGTAAGATCTTTTGGTTGACCTATAAGCATGGTAGCAGCAACAGTAATCAAAACTACAACTGCAACAATGATAATAACTTTTTTCTTCATGGAAATAACTCCTCCTTTATTAGGAATCTATCTTATTTATGAAACAAGAATTATGAATTGTCAAGTGTAACATAAAAATTTTTTTATAATTTCTTTTAATTTTAGATTTAATTTAACTTTTATCTGCAAATTATAATCTGTTAATTATAATTTTCTTTATAAATATTTTTGTATTACAAGCTTGATTCCTGACTTTTATAAGCATTCACATCGTAAACAAGTTGCTCGAATATTTTTTTATCTCCTTTTTTATATTCTACTCGATATGACCTGCCATCACTTGTTTCAATCAATAAAAAATTGTATGTTTTTACGCCAGACGAGTAACCTTTCGGCATTTTTGAACCTTTTGAATCTATATTTTTCATATTGTAATCAAGTGATTCACAGGATATAGACTGAATATCAGCAAAATTGTATTTTTTCTTTCTTACAAGAAATAAAAATCCATTCTTTTTTGAAAGTGTTTTATCTGTTATTGATATATTATATGTATCTACAATCATTGAAATAGAAAGTGTAATAATTAATACAATAGCTATAAATATTCCAACAAAAATATTTATCTGATCTTTTACTACAAATACTTGAAATAACAACATGATAATAAGAAAAGCACTAACTAAGATAGCTTCCCAACGCAAAAAAGATGAGAAAACTATCCTATATCCATCTTTTGTTCTAATAAGTTTATACCATGACATATGAAATAACTCCCTATTCATTCGTTTTTAACTTTTTATATCACTTTTATAAAATTTCAATCATAGAAAAAATAAAAATCTAAAATTGAGATCAGAATATTTCTTATTTCTTCTCTGGTAATAAAAGTACTTTATCTATTAAGAATTAAAAATCATCCTGATCAGACTGAAATATTGAATCAGGATTTTAAATTTCGGACTTTTCACCATATTATCTTTTAAAAAAAGCCAATTTACAGAATTCAAAAAAAATATATAAGTTAAAAAAGTATACAGATTCAAACTATCAAGATTATACTTTTAAAATAATTTAATATAATTATATTTGATTATCTTAAAATGAATGACCATCCATTTACAAGTCATAAACATGCAAAGCATGATATTTTATTTTAATATTCTCAAAATAAAATTTTTCTCTAAAGTGAGTTATATATGCCCATATTAAAAAAACCAGAACTTTATAGTCCGGGTGGAAGTTTAGATAAATCAATCAAAGCTTTTTCTTTTGGTGCTGATGCTGTCTACTATGGGTTGAATAAGTTTGGTTTAAGAAAGATAAAGTCTGATAATGAATTTGACGATCTCCAGAAACTATTATCCTATGCAAATGCAAATAATAAGAAAGTTGATATTACTCTAAATTCTTTTCTTAAAAATAATGATTTGAACCAATACTTTGACTATTTTAAAAAAATGCTTGAGCTTGAAGTCGATGGCATTATTGTTTCAGATCCTGCTGCCGTTTTATTTTATAATAAAGTGAGGAGTAAAAATAAACTCGAAAAAACAATCTTAATACTTTCTACTCAAACAAACCTTACAAATTATTCGAGTGTTCATTTCTGGTATAACCAGGGGGTCAAGCGTTTTGTACTTGCAAGAGAACTTTCCTTAGTTGAGATTTATGAGATAAAAAAGTATCTTATAAGAAAAAAACTGGATGCTGAAATAGAAACCTTTATACATGGAGCCATGTGCGTTTCCATATCTGGAAGATGCCTTCTATCTTTATATATGACAACTAAAAATCTTGCTGGTAAACAAAGCACAACTGCACGGGATGCAAATAAAGGTGAATGTATCCATCCCTGCAGATTCGCTTATCTGGTTGAAAGGGAAAGACCTCTGGAAAAATTTCCTATCGAGGAAGATGAAGTTTACAGTTATATTTTATCCTCAAAAGATTTAAGATTATTAAGACAAATCCCTCTATTTATTATAGCTCAGGTGGATGCTTTGAAAATAGAAGGAAGGATGAAATCTTCACTTTATGCTTCATCACTAAGTTTAGCCTACCGAAAAGCCATCGATATGGCATATGAACTTGTATCCGATATGAAACTTTCTGAAGAGAAAAAAATAGCTTTTTTAGAGGATCCTTCACTATTTTATAATTATTGCCCTGAATGGGAGAAAAAGGTAGAGGATATTTTCCCATACACAGAACTTGCATCTCATAGACCCTATACCACAGGCTTTTATTTCCCAAAATCCAATCTCGATTTGATGGTTGATCCACAGGATAATGAACTCATTCAAATGTTCGAATTTATCGCAGAGGGTTATGATCTGGATTCTGGTTTGATATTTATAGAAAATAATCTACAAAATCAGATTTTGAAATTGGCTGATAAGCTCCATTTTTCTCTTTTGAATGAAATGAAAGAAAAAGAAGAAAAGAATTTCAAGATCTATTATATCTTCGCAAAAAATAGTGCAAAGCTTGATAAAAAAGATCTTCAAATCTTCACAAACAAAGGTCTATGCAAACTTGAGAATTACATTGTTTATGATATAAATAATTTGAATAAAACAGAAGAAATAAAACACTCAAATAAATATTTTTTTGTTATAATTGATGAAAATATTCAAAAATTCGCTGTCGACAGATATTTTTTTATTGTACATGAAAAGCAAAATTAGAACCTATCACAGATTAAAA
This sequence comes from Exilispira sp., assembly GCA_012517545.1. Classification (GTDB taxonomy): domain Bacteria; phylum Spirochaetota; class JAAYUW01; order JAAYUW01; family JAAYUW01; genus Exilispira. The sequence goes on along the minus strand of JAAYUW010000126.1, from coordinate 22,198 downwards.
CTATGCCTTAAGAATTCAATTTCTTTTATTTAAAAATTGAATAACATGATTCTTATATTTCGAATAAATGGCTTTCCAGTAAAAAGATAGAATTTTTATATTCTCCCTTTACTTTTTGAACTTTGAGCCATTCGGTGCTCTTGAAAGCAACTACTAACTGTTTTTGTATATTAAGCATTTTGATGCTAGACTGATACCTTATTTCAGAAACATTATTTATGAAGCTGTTGATATTTTCTTCTGCTATAAAGAATTTATTTAATATAATCTTTTCATTAAGAGATTGAGCTCAAAACAAAATATAACTATTTTATCAAATAAACAAAAATAGAATAATATTTAATAAAAATAACATGAAAAGATACAAAATCAGTTAAGATGTTGCAGGAATTTTATTATTTTTTCATTATAAAGTGAGCAAATTCATGAGTGAAAATGCAAATAGAAATGTTATACTTATCCATGGTTTTCTTGGAAGTCCTCAAAACATGCAGCTTCTTGGTGATAAACTACAAGATTCTGGCTTAGATGTTTATTATGTGAAGATTCCCGGTCAGGATCCTGAACTAGAAAGTGAGTTACTTTTCGCATATACTTATAAGGATTGGTTGAAATCCATTAAAGATCAAATAGAAAAAATTCTATGTGAAATTAAAACAAAGAATTCATCAAGTACTACAAGCTATCTTACAATAATTGGTTTTTCCATGGGTGCACTTCTATCAATAATATTATACAAGCAAATGAATTTTAGAAGTAATATTAAAACTAATTTGATTCTTCTTTCTCCAGCTTTTTATATAAATAAAAATTTCTTTCCTTCACCTTTTAGATCCTTTTTTGGAGTCGTTTCAAAGCAAAAATATAAAATGAAATATACTAACCCCGGTTGTAATCATCCTAGATGGAAAAATTACTACAAGCCTATAACAAGAGATATTCCATATCGAGCTTTTTTTGAGCTTTATAAACTTTCTAAAATCTCAAGGTATATATTTAAAAAACTTTCCTGCAGGATTCTAATTGTACATTCAAAAAAAGATGTTTTAGTACCCTATGAAAAGATTGTTAAATTTTCAAATAGTGTTAAAAAAAATAATTGCGAAATTGTTTTGCTAGAAAAATCAAATCATTTCATTCAGCTAGATTTTGATTACGATAAAGTTTGTGATGAATGCATAAAATTTGTGGAAAAAACTGAATAATATAGCAGGAGTATTTATGGAAGAAATTTCAAGAGAACAAATAAAATTGCAATCAGCTGAATTCAAAAAAAACTGGATAGAATTTGCAAAAGTTCTTTCATTGATCTCACAAAGTAAGATCTATGAGAGCTGGGGTTATCAAAACATTTACCAATATGCTACGAAAGAATTAAGAGTTAAAAAAGAAACAGTGATAAAACTTCTCTCAAGCTTTCAGTATATTGAAGATAAGAACATGCCGCCACAGAACTATGATGATCTACCATCACTAGATTCGCTTGCTGCTTTACAAAAATTAAAAGAAAAGTACCACAATAAAAAAGAACAATTTGAAAATCTTGAAAAAGAGGTTTTTGAGAAAAATTTATCTCCATCAACTATATATAGATATGCTGATGAATTTCTCGATGATGATGATCAGGATAAAACTTTGACGAATCAAAAGATAAGAGTTGCAAAAAATTTACTGGATAGACTCGAATCTTTACTATTGCTTGATGAAAATCTTCCAGAAGCAATAAAACAGAGCATCAAAGATATAAGAAATTATCTAACCGATCTATAATACAGTCTCAGGTCCAAAGTCACAAGTCTAAAGTTAAAGTAGAAGACTGATCTGGAAAAAGTCGAAAAAGAATCAACCCTGACTTAAGGATTCAATCTTTGCAATGCAATTTTGAATATAGTATTGAACATCCTGATAGCTGGCGTTATATTCTGCTATCTTTTTAAAAATATCAAGTGCTTCCTGGTATCTCTTCTGGTTGTAGAGCTCAACAGCGTTGTTGTACATTGCAAGAATCTTATCTTCTATCGCTTTTTTAATCTTTGCATTTAACTCTTTGATATCTTTATAATTTGGATCAAGTCTTATAACTTCCTGTGAAAAATCATAAGCTGCGAAATAATCCTGGTTATTAAAGGCATCAAGAGCCTTTTGATAATATTTCTCTATATTTAATATTATCTCTATTTTATCAAGATAAATATTTATGGCGTTTTTGTCATAACCATAGCTCAAGGCAAGCTTAAAGCATTTTATAGCATTATCGTAATCCTTTTTATTGAAGTAATCTACTCCCTTTTTAAAGTTTGATTTTGCAAGTTCTTCCTTCATTTTTTTTATTTTTTCAAGTCCAGCCTTTGCTTCCTGATTATCAGGGTCGTAGAGGAGAACCGAGTTATAAAGCTTTTCAGCCTGAGTAAATTTACCCTGATCAACATACTTTTTTGCCTTTTCAAGATTTTTCTTTACTTCCTGCTCTATAACAGCCCTATTTTTCTTAAAAAACTCTTTCGCCTCTTTATTTGATGGATCAAGTCTTAAAACCTTACCCCAGAAGACAGGAGCAGTAATGATATCTTTATTTTTCTCACTTTTTTTGGCACTTGCAATATAGCTTGCAAGTTTTTTACTCTTATACTCTCTGATCTTTAAAAGATAATCTTTTGCAGATTGAAGACCGGTTTTACCATAAACATAGTAAAAGTACTTTCCAGCCTGATCCAGAAGATCAAAATCTTCAGTTTTAATGGCTTCATTGTACATATCTATAGCCTGTCTAAGAATAATTAAATATATATCTTGATCGACAAGAAACTCTTCCGGTTCTTTTTTTAATATCCTGGAATCATACTCACTGAACTCATTTTTTGCCTGTTGCTCATAAACAGGGTTTGTTTTTTTTGCTGAATCTGTGGTTGAACAGGAAAAAAAAGATAGAAAAACAAAAAAAACGATAAAAAATATAGCAAAAAGCTCAGCTTTCCTTTTACTGGATAATAAATTTAAGCATTTCATAAAAATATCCTTCCCTTCCATATATTAAATTTTAAAAGCATTTTTTAAACATTTTTGTATATTATAAAATATAAAAATAAAATTTCAGAAGAATTAGATTATTTACAAAGTTAGACTCATTCGACAAGCTTTTTATAAACTGGTATAGGAGCACTCTTCCCTTTCACTGAAATATGCTCAGGACCATCGAATCCCTGTATTCTAGCTTTGGTATAAGTTTCCTCAGATATGACTATCTCTTTTTTCTTTGCATGACTGCAGAGCCTTGACGCTGTATTTACAATATCTCCTATCGCTGCAGCTTCTTTTCTGTGAGAGCTACCGATATTACCAACTATGACTTTGCCAACGGCTACACCAATACCGATATATATTCCATTGAAAGGCCATTTTTTCTGAATCTCGTAGGCTGCTTTCAGTGCATTTACCTCTTTATCATCACCCTTAAATATGGCCATAACAGAATCTCCGATAAACTTATCAATATCACCATTGTATTTTTTTATTATACCCACCTGATAATCGAGAATCTTATTGAGGCTATCCATGACTTCTTTTGGGTCATGTTGCTCGGAAAATGATGTAAAACCTCTAATATCTGAAAAAAAGATGGCATATTCCTGATAAGATGGTTCTATGTCAAATTCAGCTGCAGCAGATTTTTTAACCATATCTATAGTATTCTGAGAAACATAGGTTCCAAGAAGCTGCCTTTCTTTTATAGCATCTATCATATTGTTAAATTCTTTCATCAGAGATTCAAGTTCATCTTTACCTTGAGGTTCAATCTTGGTAAATTGACCACTTGAAAGATTCTTGACAGCTCCAATGATTATGTATATTCTCTTTGTTAAAAGCAATGTTAAGCCCCATATAAAGACAACAGCAAAACTTAAAAATAAAAGGTTGATAATGACAGCGCGCATTCTTATTGCATTTTGTTCTTTATAAATCCTATCATAACTTATTATAGTGGCAACATATCCAGGATATGTTATACCCTGTTGCCATTCAAAAGGAACTCGATATATAAGCACAGCCATACTTTCTTTTCCTAACTTGAATCTTAAATCAGTAAAATTTGAGTTATTGATTTTAAAGGCATCCATTATTGATGCATTAAGAACATTATCTTTCATAATTTTATCGGTTAATTTATTAAGCGAGGTATCTAAAGCAGAGGGAAAAGCAAGCTCTCCTTTTTTATCAAATATAAGGATCTCTTTTAAATCTTCAAACTTCTGTTCTTTTTGTTTTGATTCAAGTATCTCTCGTCTGGCATCATTTATAGCAATTTCATCCTGTTTTATGCTTCTAAATGTTACAAGAGGTGAGGCTATAGTTCTTCCGATAACTATCAAGATACTCTCAAAGTTACTTTTAGCCTGTTTGATGAGTGTTTCCTGATTTTTATTGGTAAGATAAACGGTTAAACTGACAGAGGCTATAAGATAAATAATCAAAAATGATATAATATACTTAGCTTTTAAATTCATTATCACTTCCCTTTTTTTGACAACTTTTATACAACATCTTTTAATATAGCACCAAAATAAAATATAAACAAAAAATAATTAAAAAAAAATATATTACTAAAAAATTTCCTGAATTTGCCAGGATTATTATTCATTATTCAAACTCTTATTCAAAATGAATCTTTGTTCAAAATTAAACTCACTATTTCAAAAGATAAATTATCTTATAAAGTGAGGCATATCCTTCGGAATTTCACAGGATATTTCTATGAGTCCTTCGATTTTGCCTTCTTTATACCAGGGAGTCTGATAGATAAGTTTGTTAACGCCTTTTTTATCTATCGTGTAAACATTTGTCTTTCCTTCATCCAGTAAAAACTGAATCTTCTCTTTTGATGCGTCTTTATGGCAATCAAGCAAGTTTTTACCTATAAGATAACCATTTTCTTTAAATGTATCCATGGCTTTATCATTCATATAAACTATCTTCAAACTTTTATCACAGATAGTTATGGCAAAATTAAGTTCTTTAAAGATATCAATACTTGCAATATAATCCTCAAATCCATTTTTATTTATCATATATCAACTCCGGGTTTATTCTTAATCAATATATAAAACCTTCTCAACTGATTTTCTTTTATTAAAGTTCTATAAAATTATCTATCGCAAATAATTTCATATAAAATACATACCGATAATAAAAGCAATTCGCTTTTCAAATAATCTTTTAAATTCCCCTGAAATTTTTTAAATAGAAGTTCTCTTTAGCTATATAAACCAGTGAAGAGAGAGAAGAATAATTTGCCAGAAAAATAAAGAAAATATCCATTTATCTATGTTAGCATTCTCTTTAAATTTTATAATACTTTAAGACTATTCAACCTGTTTTATTCTTTCCCTGGACTCTGGGCTGTTTCATTGTAAAAGTCATCCCCGGACTATTGACTTTAGACTGTACTAACAAAAATATTCTTCCCGGTCTTTGGACCTTAGACTGTAATATAAAAATCTTTTCCCCTGGCTTTCGACTTAAGACTCTGAACTGTAGTACTTTAGACTTTCAACTATTGACTATAGTATCATGTTCTTGTATTAATTTGTGTAATTTATTTAACTATTTATATAAATCTATAAAAGAAGACTAAATAAATATACTACTAAGCAAACTTAAGATAAGAAAACATTGTTTTAAAAATATTGCAAACAAAATAATTATACTACTTATTTTTAGAATATTCTATGAAAATATTTATAAATTAATGAAATTTTAAAAATTTATACTATATTTATCTAAATAAATAACCAGAATAAATTAAATTAATGGTTTTTTATCTTAAAAATTCTTGATTCATGCTGCTAAAAATATTTCCAGAAGATAAATTTAACCTATATTTTAATTTAAGTTTAATTTTATTTAAACATTAGACTCGATTCTAATATTTCCTATTTTTTATTTTTTAAGCTTCTATTTTTTTAGAGTAAGTTGCATAGCTATTTAATTTTTAATCATAGCATGAATTATTTTTGTTACTATTTTATTCTAAATGATTCAAAATATGCTTTATTCTGGTTATTTTTTTTATTCTGCTTTATTATTCTGAGTTATAATTTTTGTTTTATTTTGATTATATTCTGATAGTATATTTTAACCTTATAAATTTAAGTTATAGGAATATTCACAACAAAGTGTGGTTAAATAATGAAAAAAATGTGCTTTTCGTTTGTTTTTATGGTCGGACTTTACGAAGAAAATTATTTGTAAATATTGACTAAATTTAGATAAAAATTTTCTTTCTTTTTCTTAGACTTTAGATTTTGGACTGTTTTACTTTAAACTGTATTAAACAGTTAAGATCGAGTTATAACGAAAAAATGACTTAAGTTAATTTTAATGATCACTAAAAATATAAAGGATAAAACATGAAAAACAGAAAAAACTTGAAAAAAACATTTTTATGGCTTTTAGTTTTTGTAATTTTACTCTCAGGTTTCTATGGCTGTTCATTAAATATAACCTCTGTTTCAAAAAAGATAGTACAGGGGAAAACAGATGAATTTCGCGTTAAAGGAATGATAAGTAAGATCTTCTTTCTCGATGATGAAAAGATATTTCTATATGAGCTAAAAGATGCGAAAGATAGTAACACCTATGCCCTTCTTTTAAGCGATAAAAAGTACAAGAAGGGGGATAAACTCGAAATAGTTGTTGAGACTTTCAGAATAATGAAGTCCGATTATGAGAGCTCCAAAGATACTTACTGGAATTATATGAAAAGCTATATTCTCAAAAAAACTATTTATTCAAATACTGAAATAATACTATTACTTAGAAAAATAGAACTTATCATCAAACAGTACATCGAAAAGGAAGAATCTGTACTTATGATGCTTGATTTATATACAAATACTGGTAGTCTGGATTGATTCAAATATATCTAGAATTATACAGAGTATTTTGATCAAATTTTTAATATAGATTTTGTAATAAGGATTTTCAGATGAAAAAAGTCATAACTTCAGCTTTGATATATGCAAATGGACCCATACATCTTGGGCATCTTGTTGAGTACATTCAAACTGACATCTATGCGAGAAGCTGCAAACTTCAAAAGGAAGATGCTATATACATCTGCGCTGATGACACTCATGGAACACCTATAGAAATAAAAGCCGAAAAACTAAATATTACTCCTTTAGCCTTGATTCAAAAGTTTCACGAAGAGCATAAAAAAGATTTTGACAAATTCTATATCGGCTTTGATGAATTTTATTCAACAAATGGTGAAAACAACAGGTTCATAGTTGAACTCATATACAATGAAATCAAGAAAAACGGATATATCTATGAAAAAGAGATCGAGTCAACATTTTGTTCACATTGTAATCGTTTTTTGCCTGATAGATTTATAAAAGGGACCTGTCCTTTTTGTGGAGCCGTTGATCAATATGGTGATACATGCGAAAAATGCAATGCAACTTATAAACCTCAAGATTTAAAAGATCCTTACTGCATAGTATGTGGTGAAAAACCTGACTTAAAAAAGACAAAACACCATTTTTTTAAACTTTCAGCCTTTTCTGATAGATTGAGTAAATTTATAAAATCATCAAATTTTCAAAGCGAGATTAAGAATTATCTTTTAAACTGGATTAAAGATGGACTTGAAGATTGGGATATTTCAAGGGATTCACCATATTTTGGTTTCAAGATACCTGATTCTGATCAATACTTTTATGTCTGGTTCGATGCTCCGATAGGTTATATTTCAAGCACAAAAGAATTTTGTGATAAGAATAATCTTGATTGGAAAAGCTACTGGAAGACAGAAGATTCCTCGATATATCACTTTATTGGTAAAGATATTATTTACTTTCATTTTCTTTTCTGGCCGGCAGTATTAATGGCTGCAAATTTTTCTATCCCTTCGCATATTCAGGTTCATGGTTTTTTAACTATCAATGGTGAAAAGATGAGTAAATCCCGTGGAACATTTATTACTGCAAACGACTTTATCAGCAGAAATGGAGATCCAGAGTATTTAAGATACTATTACGCTACACTTTTAAATAAGTCATCCAACGATTTTAGTTTCAATGATGATGATTTTAGAACTACAATTAACTCAAATCTTATAGCCAAATACGGTAATCTTATCAATAGAGTTGCAAGTTTTCTGCAAAAAAATTTCGATGGATTATCGGCAGATTCTATAGATGAAGAAGAGTATGTAAAATATTCAGGTTTAAAGCTGGAGTTCTTACAGCAAATCAAAGATTTTGAATACAGAAAAGCGATGGAAATATTTCACAGATACACGGATCTTGCAAATAAATATTTTCAGGATAAACAACCCTGGCAGCTCATAAAAGATGATAAAACTGAAGCACATATAGTTTTAACAACAGCATTAACAATCATAAAAGATCTTACGATCCTTATTTCACCTGTTTTACCGGGTTATAGTAAAACTATTTCCGATCAACTTGGTTTTTCTCTTGATATAGATAACATAGGGAAAAAACTATTTAAACATAAAATTAACGAGTCAAAAATTGTTTTTTCAAAAGTTGATGAAAATTTTTCCTTAAAAAAGAAATCCTGCTTATCCTCTTTAAATATTGTGGCTGGTAAAATAATTTCAGTAAAACCTCATGAACAAGCCGATAGACTTTATGTCTTAGAGGTAGATATTGGAAATGAAACAAGACATGTGGTTGCAGGATTAAGACCTTTTTACACAGTTGAAGAACTTATAAACAAAAATATTTGTTTACTTGCCAATCTTAAACCAGCCACTTTAAAAGGTGAGCAGTCAAATGGGATGATTTTAGCTGCAACTTCCAGTGATAAAAAAGTTGGGGTACTTACACACAACAAGGCTCCAGGAACACCTGTAAGGTTTGAAAATGTTGAATATCCTGAAACTTTTGAACAGATAACTATAGATGTTTTCAAAGAACTTGAGATTTTCAGTGCATCAGACTATATTAGTTGTGATGATTGCATTTTATTTGCAGGTAACGAAAGGGTATTTGCCGATAGAAATATTAAAGGAATTGTATCTTAAAATTTTATATTCCCTATCATATTAGCTATACAAATTATTTCTGGACTTTCGACTTTAGACTGTTGTACTTTAAACATATGGGAGCTACTATGAATTTAGCTAAATTACTCAAATTTTTTAATTTTTATATAAAAAGCATGGAAAAAACAACTGAAGGGTTAAATATTTTGCATAAAAAATCTTATTTTTTAAATTATATAATATTTTTAGTCATTATCTTCTTTATTTTATCTGTTATCCTCTTTCCATGCAAAGTTTTTGCGCAAGATTACTTTGCCGGGAAATTTTATATTGATAAGGCAACTTTAGCATCTTTAGCAACTCTTATAAATAATGAAGATTTCATCACAATAAAAGAACCAATCATAAGTTTTAAAAAGAGTAATCAGAAATATTTTGATGATCTTTGTAAAATAATAAAAAACAATAAAGATGAAGAGTTAACTTTTCAAAAAACCTTTGATTCATCGTATATTTTAAGTTCATTTAAGATTTACTATGAAATTTTTCAAAGCCTGGATTTAAGAAAATATAACTTTTTCCTTAATGATTTTGCATCTTTACTACTTTCAAAGGATCAAACACTGACTGCTTTAGAAAAGTTTTTTAAGGATAAGGCAAAAGAAAATTTCTATTTTTTCAATCTTCCATTTTCAATAGACTCGTATGACCCTGTTATCTTTCATATAAATAGAGTCGATCTTGGTTTCAACACTTTTCTATGCTTCGAAACAAAAAAAACTACAGATAAGCTTTTTACACTTCTATATACTCTTTATAGTGATCGCCTCTTATATACTACTTTACTTCCCAAAACATTGACTCTTTCAAAGGCATCACAGAAAAACTATTTTTCTTTAACATTCAGACCCTTCATTTACCCTGAGGTTGAATCATTCTTAGAAGATACTTTTGTGATTTATAATATCAGTAAAAATCTTGAAAGTTTCGAGAAATATACGGGTATTTCTCTTTCTGACTATATTGAAAGTCGCACATTTTTCTATAAAAACACCTGGATAAATGAGCTTATAAAATCCTGGGATAGTATGGAATCATCCTCGTTCTTCAACTTTCCTAAACCGTATGGCCAAAAATTTCTTGATTTGATCTCAGAAGAAAAAAGCACAGGATCCTCTTACAATCAACCTCTTTCTAAAATTCTGGAATTAAATGATAATGTCATTTGCATTGTTAAAATAGCAGATGGTCTTAAACTTTCCGCTAATAAACTAAGTTTGATAGAAAAAAAACTTAAAAATTCTGGTTTTTCGAATGTTGTTACAAGCTTTGATTATGAACGAAACATCTTTGAGTATATGAACTTTAAAAAGATATTTATTAGCTTTTCAACAAAAGATTTTATAGACCAGGAAGTTTTTTCTATAACTCATGATAAAAATAAAGGTATTATTATCCAGGATACCCTTGTTCCAGAATTCACTGAAATATCAGCGATATCTTATTTTGACAGAGTAGATTGTGCTATTATATTAAAGAATCCTTCAAAAGATTCAATTCTTACTGGATTAAATAATTTATTTAAAATGGAAAATAATTTATTGGTCTTACATCGAAACTTTTTCAAAATTCTATTTGATAAGATAATAACATTTTTTGCACCTCTATCTTTGTGACTTTATTTACTTTGAATCAAATTATTGTTATATTATAAAGTAGTTCCGTTTAAAATCTATTTTTTAAACATTAGAGTAATAACTGTATAAGCATATATAATTATATATTTTTTTACCCACTTGCATTTTTTTGTGTTGCTTAAAGTGCGAAGAAGTTAATAGCAAAAAATACAAATTTGTTTGATAAACCTATTACGATTGGATTATTAAAAATAGTCATTTACAAGTTTTAAAATTATTATAAAAATAAATTAATAGACTTTTCACAGCTAAGTATGGGTAAATTTGAGAAAAAAAACCTGACTGTTTTCTCTGACTTGTAACTTTTGTACTTTTTACTCTTTTAAACAGCAACGAGTTATTAATATTATGTGCTAAAATTTCAGTAAAAATCTTCATTAAAGGAATTTATTTTGAAAGATAAGAGATTTATTTTTTCAACACTTTTTTTTCTTTTTTTGTTTTTTTCTATTATATTGTCTTTTTTCAATACAAATGTATTTGCTCAAAGTGCAGATGAGATACTTAAGATGTCTCCTTCCGGATATGTTGAAGATTTTGTAAATGTTATAGATGATGAAAAAGAAAACTTAATAACTCAAATATCATCTATAGTTGACAGTAAGACAGACGTCCAGATAGCTGTTGTCACCTTGCAATCTCTCGGTTTGTACACAATGGAAGAATTTTCCTATAAACTCTTGGAAACATGGGGTGTCGGTCAAAAAGAAGAAAATAATGGAATCCTTGTTGTTCTTTCCTTAGATGAACGAAAGGTAAGGATAGAAGTTGGTTATGGCCTGGAGTACCTTATCCCGGATAGCATTGCTGCACAAATAATAAACTCTTATGGTATCCCTTACTTTAAATCTTCAGATTATTCTCAGGGACTACTTAATATCGTATATCAATTAGGCGATATTATAGCAAAGTCTCAAAATGCAAATCTTTCTACGTGGTTATCCGAACAGGGAGTTAGTGTACCCCAGCAAAATGGATCCCAGGTTTTAGCTTTTTTTGTATTAATAATTTTTATTTTTCTATTTATTATTATTTCAAGTTTTTTTGGAAGAAGAAGAACACCTTTTAGTATGCGTCGTTCCCCTGCATCCTCCATGTTCGGAGCTTATCTTGCTTCAAAAGCCATGAGGAATACATTTTTTGGCAATTCTTCAAATAATATGAGAGGTCCTCGTGGGTTTGGCGGTGGCGGATTTCGAGGAGGTGGTGGTTTCGGAGGGTTTGGCGGTGGAAGTTCAGGTGGTGGTGGAGCTACAGGTGGATGGTAACTTAATATAACAGTTCACCTGCAGAAAGATTAATATTTTATTTAAGTGGCTTCATTTATTAATAATTCCTGATTTTTTTGCAACTTTGAGCTTTTGCATTTCCTAAAAGATAAATTTTTTAAAATATTTTGCAGAATTTTTTAAAATTTTGAATATCGATAAAATGATAAATAAAATTTAAGAGGTTAAAAATGACAGCAATTGATTTTTTTAAAGATACCCTGAAAGATAATCTTATCGAATTAAGAGAAGTTGAAAACCTTTATCCCATACTTATAGTTAAAGATGGTAAACCTTCAAATTTTGATAAACTACTTAAGAATAACAAGCAATATAAAAGATTTTATAAGTTATATCCTATCGTTTTAACTCCAGAATTTTTACAAAACGCAACAGATTCATTTCCTGCAGATTTACTATATTTGAAGGATTTTTCAAATCATATCCATGGCGAAGATTATTTTAAGAATATCAATCTTGATAACAACTTCTTACGACTAAATATAGAAAGAGAATTCAGATCTAAACTTTTCCTTATCATGAGTTCTTCCTATGTTACTACTGATAAAAATCAGATCTCATTTTTCCTGAAAAATCTTTTATTTTCGATAAGATATGCAATATATGGTTTTGTAAAAATAAAAAAGTTAAATATATCTTTTCAAAACGAGCAGGATCTTTTTGTTTCTATTTTAAATCTTCTTAACTTTGATAAAACCCCTCTTCTTTCAAATATTTTATCAGCTAAAGGTAAGGAAAGCTCTATTGAAAGGTTCAATACAATATATGATGCCTTTCAAACCCTTATTTCAAATATTGAAGTATAATGTTTTAACGCTCAAATAAAGTCAAAACTATGGTTTATTCAATACATTATCTTCTCGCTTTTAGCTTTGTTGGTATGGCCAGGCATGCAAAAAAAAGCTTTAAAGAGTCTAAAAGCATAAAATAGAAGGAAGTACTTAAAACTATTCAAAAATTGTTTTTTAAATTTTATAAAACTAAAAGTTAGAGTTACTGATTGATTAATAAACGGAAAAAGTGTAAATTTTTATCTTATGAATTTTTAAAAGTAAATGAAATGAATATTTGATAATTTTATGGAGGAATCATGAAGATCAAAGGTTGGGTCATAGTTGTTGTGATCATAGTTATTCTTGTTATTGTTTGTATCTCGATATATAACAAGATGGTAAAACTTTCAAATCAAGTTGATGAGTCCTGGGCTCAAGTTGAAAATCAACTACAAAGAAGATACGATTTGATACCAAATCTTGTTGAAACAGCAAAGGGATATATGAAATTTGAACAGGAAACACTTATTGAAGTTACTAAGGCAAGAGCTTCTGTTGGATCTGCTCAAACAATCAATGAAAAGATTGAAGCCAACAATCAACTCACCAGCGCTCTATCGAGGCTTTTAGTAGTGGTAGAAAAGTATCCCGAGTTAAAAGCAAACGAAAATTTCGTGACACTCATGGCCGAATTATCTGGAACTGAAAATAGAATAGCTGTAGAAAGACAAAGATACAATGAGAAAGTTAGAGAATACAACACCTATATCAAATCTTTCCCCGCTGTTATAGTCTCTGGTCTCTTTGGTTATTCTCCTAAAGAATACTTTAAGTCAGTTGAAGAAGCTAAAGAAGCCCCAAAAGTCCAATTTTAATAAGATCGACTCTTTGCTTGAAGCTGTAGATATCTATTACTATAGTATTGTACAGCATAAAATTGTTGAAATTTCTTTTAACTTTTTAGCGAAGATTGAAAGATTATTATTGTTATTCATAGTTTCAAATTTAAAAAGTAGAGAAGACATTTATTAAATTTTATTTTACCTTATGAATGGCTATAAATTTGTTGAAATATTTTCTCTCGAACTTTAGACTTTGGACTGTCATACTTTCGATTGTAGTATAAAAATACTTTTCCCGGACTCTCGACTTTTGCATATAATATAAATTTGCATTTATTCCTTTTTTAAAGCTTATAAAATTACAAAAAATGATAAGCGCAAATTTCATTGATAAGCATTATACTTGAAAAGGATCTTTTATGTTAGATGGTGAGCAGAAGATTTCTATAGATGAACTACCTAAAAAACTTGAGTCTATTATCTCTACCTTGCGTTCGGAAAATGGTTGCCCCTGGGATAAACAACAAAAGATAGAAAATTGCGCAGAATATATCCTTGAAGAAACATGTGAGGCCATAGAAGCCATAGAAAAGAAAGATATAAATGGTCTTTGTGAAGAACTTGGTGATATCTTATCTCAGGTATTTATGATAAGTCAAATTGCAAAAGAAAATTCACTCTTTGATATTTCCGATGTCTTTGATGGAATAATCCAAAAGCTTATTTTCAGGCATCCTCATGTATTTGGAGAGGAAAAAGCAAGCAATAGTGAGCAGGTTCTTAAGATATGGAACAGGCAAAAACTTATTGAAAAAAAAGATAGAAAAAATTATATTGATGGAATCCCTAAAACTCTTCCAGCTGATCTATATCTTTTGAAGATGTTTAGAAAACTCTTAAATTATGAAGATTTTAAACCATATATAAATAAGTTTATAGATGAGAGCCTGTTAAATCTTGAAAATGATGTCAGATACCTTGGAGATGATCTTAAAGATTATCTCAAAGATTTTTCTTTTTCAAGATTTAATATGTCAGATTTCAGTAAGAATACTGAATTTGATGTTAAAGAAACTCAGAACAAATCTCAAGTTGCACAAAAAATATGCAGAGACCTTTTGTTATTGATAACTTTTTTTGCATTTAAAAACGATATTGATCCAGAATTAGCTTTAAAAGGTGCAATTTTAGAACTACAAACAACATTTGAAAATTGGTTTGAAAGTAAAAGCAACTAAAGTTTCAGCTTTTTGCAATTTTTCGATGGAGGAAAAATGAAGTCTGTAAAAGAACTACTATCATCAGAAAAGCCACAACAGGATATCACAGTTGCAGGCTGGGTAAGAACAATAAGAGAACTTAAGAATATTTACTTTGTCGAGTTAAATGATGGAAGCACAGTTAAAAATATTCAAATAGTCTTTGATAATGATGCTATATCAAATGAAGAAGTCTCAAAACTAACAACTGGAAGTAGTATCAAGGTTAGTGGAGATCTTGTAGAATCTCCTGCACCCTTACAGAAGTTTGAAATAAAACCAAAAAAATTACAGATATACTGTATAAATGATGCTGAAAAGTATCCACTTCAAAAGAAAAATCATTCATTTGAGTTTTTGAGGACAATAGCTCATCTGAGACCAAGAACAAATACATTTGGCTCTGTTTTTAGAGTTAGAAGTACTTTTGCTTATGCGATACATAACTTTTTCTTCAATGAAGGTTTTTTTTACATACACACACCAATTATAACGACTTCAGACTGTGAAGGAGCCGGGCAGATGTTTCAGGTTACAACTTTAAACCTTGAGGAGATAGCAAGAAGTGGCAAACTTGATTATTCTGAGGATTTTTTTAATAAAAAGGCTTTTCTAACAGTATCCGGCCAGCTTGAAGTTGAAAATTTTGCGCAATCACTTTCCAGAGTTTATACATTTGGCCCTACTTTTAGAGCCGAAAACTCGAATACAACAAGGCACCTTTCCGAGTTCTGGATGATAGAACCTGAGATGGCTTTCTTTGAACTTGAAGACAACATGGATCTTGCTGAAAAATTTATTAAACAGACACTCACATTCACTATGAATAAACATCCAGATGAGTTTGAATTTTTCGATAAATGGATAGAGAAAGGTCTTTTATCAAGACTTGATAATGTCCTTAACTCCCCTTTTGAGAGGATAACATATACAGAAGCCATAGAGATACTTAATAAAAGCGGCAAAAAATTTCAGTATCCAGTATTCTGGGGCATTGATATGCAATCCGAACATGAACGATACCTTACCGAAGAGTACTTTAAAAAACCAATCTTTGTAACAGATTATCCAAAAGAGATTAAGGCATTTTATATGAAGCGAAATGAAGATGGAAAGACAGTTAGAGCGATGGATTTACTTGTTCCTAAAATCGGTGAGATAATAGGAGGCTCCCAGAGAGAGGATAACCTTGAAAATCTGCTTACCAATATAAAGGAAAAAAACCTGAATGAAGAAGATTACTGGTGGTATATTGATCTTAGAAAATATGGATCTGTTCCTCATTCTGGTTTTGGTCTTGGTTTTGAAAGAGCCATTCAGTTTATCACCGGTATGACAAACATAAGAGATGTAATACCATTTTTCAGAGCTCCCGGTTGGGCTGAATTTTAGCATAACTTTCATTGATATTCAATTTCTAACAAACATTTACACAAACAAACTACCTATTCCCATGCTTTTATTTAGCATTCACAAGAATTATTTTATCTCTTCTTGCCTCTTTTCTTTGTATAGTTAGCCATAGAAACAGGTTATGAGAGTAACAGGCTTTTGTCGAATGAGTGAATATATATCCTGTACTAAAGGTTTCATTCTTACAAATCTATTTTAATAATCATAAAAAGTATGCATTATCTAAAATACCTTATTCTATCAACCAGAGGTAAAAAAAATTTTTAAAGCAAAAGATACTTTAAGGAATGAGCTCCCTGGCGTTCCCTTTAAGATGCTCTATTATTCTTTCTATCTTACTTTCAGAAAAATCTGTTCCCTGTTCAGATGGTTCATAAAATTCCAATGCATATAGGCAAGAAATGTTTATTATTCCTGGATTTTTAAGATTAATTTCATTATTTATGCATTTTAAGGTTTCAGCAAATTTATTTTTAAGTGAATTCTCACCAAATTTCTCTGCAAATGGAAGGAATATTAAAAACTCACTTTCAGACAATCTCGTAACAAGATCTTCACTTCTAAAGTACTTAGCTAGGTAAGATGAAAACTTATCCAAAGTACTATTTATACGAACACCACTTATATTAGAGTCAGATGGAACAATAATTTTCAGATATCCAAAACAATAAGGATGGAAGTCTATCTTACAGTTGTAAATCTCCCTGGAGACAATTTCCTTAAAAACTTTAAATCTATATGAGTAATCATCTTCTCTTGAAAGGTACTTGTATTCAAGAGAGTTCGTAACCGTAGAGTTGATAATCCCATACGAATTGCTTATAGAAAGTATTGATTCACTTTGAGGTTCATTTGAGAAAAAGAGGAAGATAAAGCCAAGATAGTTTTTCCTTATTCTTACCGAAAGCTTTTTAGATCTGGCAGGTGGAAGCCTGGATAGCCTATAAAGAGGGATACAGAGTATAGTTTCTGAGTCATAGGTCATGGTTGTAACTTTTTCTTCGTATATTATCGCAAGTTTTAGAATCTCTGCGATAGTTCCTTTAAACGAGTAAGAAGACATCCCAACAGGAGAGTATTTTTTAATTATCTGAAATCCTTTTTCCTGATTTAGTGTAACCAGAAAAGAGATATCGGCGTTCATAAAGTTGGTAAGGTAAATAATTATCTCTTCATAAACCTTTTCAAAATGGGGATTTTGATCAACAAGATGTTGAAGTGAGTATAATAGTTTTAAAGAAAGATCTTCATTTATTGTTCTAACATTTCTAAGTGAATGAAAATATGAGGGAATCTTTGTAAAATCTCCTGTTTGTCTTATTAAATCTATCGTTTCATTCATACTATTTATAGTTTGCTGAATCTTTGTAACATAATAAATGAGTTCTTCTTTTTCTATAGCTGTAAGTTCAAATTCTTTAGCAATTTGCCTTAATATATAAAAGGCTCTTTCATAATTGCGCATCTCAAACTCACATTTCACAAGTAATAGTTGCGATAGCTTATAAAATACTTTTGCATCAAGTGTTTTGAAAATATAGGCTGCTTTAAACACTTTTGATATTGCCTGTGAAAAGTTACCAATATTGTAAAGAACAAGAGCTTCATAGTATCTTATAAGGGCAAGATCAAACTTATGATTCAATTCTTCCTTAATCTTTGAAGCCTTTTTTAAATATACAAGACTTCCTGAATAATTTTTAAGATGATAAAGGTTCAAACCTATTATAAAGTCAAAATCTGATATGTATCGCAGGTTATAAAACTGATCACAAAGTGTAAGACCCTTATTTGCCCAGGATAGACTCATATTGTATAGATTTTCATAAATTGCAAACTTTGATTGGAGAAGATATATGTCTAAAAGCTGATGTACATTAAATATATCGTCCTGATCTATATGAGCCTTATATAGATATTCTTTAGCAAGTGCTACTTCGTTTAAGATAAAATAGCAATTTGCACAGCATATGTAGTATTCTTTAAGTAACTCATTTTTCTTCTCAAATTTTTCATTCTTTATTGTTTTTCCAAGCTCTTTTAAAAGGTTTGTCGCTTTATCCCTATCTCCTTTAATACATAGTATAGGCGCTTCGATAAAGTTAATCTTAAGTTTGAGTTTTTTATTGGAATTTATCTGATTGCTATATGCTTGTATGAACTCTTCAAAAGAACCATAGTCTCCAAGATAATAATAATTTTGACAGATATAATAGTATATGTCATCAATATTTCTAGAGTATGGCAAAAGTTCATAAAGCATTGTTAGAGATTCAAACCACATGGACATGTTTGCAAGTATTTCAGCTTTCTCATACAAAAGATCAAACCTCTGATCATTTGATAGTTTGAATGTCTGCAAAACCTTGTCTATATAATAAATAACAGGTTCATAATCGTAGTATTTTTTGTATATCTCGATAAATTTCATCAAGGAATCATAAGATTTAACTATATTTTTGCTCTGGATATAACAAAATAAAATATTTTCTATTCTTTCATTTCTAGAGTTATAATAGTCTCCAAGATATTCAAAGATTTTATCCTCTGCAATAGGCTCGGGGACATAATCCATCATTTCCCTGTATGCAAAATAATAGTATAGTTGTTTCTCATGAAGCACAAGAGCTATAAAATTTAGATCCTCAAGTTTATTTATACTATTGTATATATTATCAAATGTGGTTTCATTTTTAGTAGAATGTCTATAAATATATTGAAGTGCCTGCAAACTTAAAGGAATCTTAATTTTTTTAAAGATTGAAAGTATCTCAAGGTCAAGTTGGTCAAGGTAAGCTAAGGTTTCAGAATAAATTGACTCAATAGATTTTGATAGAAATGTTGAATTCCAGGCAATTTGTTTTGTATGAACCTTTGAAAGAACAAACTGAATATGAGATAAATTTGCAGAAGTTATTGAATAAAGATGTTTTAAAAGCTCATCATTTAAAGTTTCATCTTTTAAGTTAGATATAACATCTACTTTTTTGGCAAGATTTCTTAGTTCATAAAAAGTAACAGCCGGCATTTTTCTTCTAAAGCAATTTTTTGAAAGTTCTTCATCAACAAGAACAGTATATGTGCCATTCAAGGTTGTAAAACAAAATATAACCTCGTTATTTCCAGGGTTAAGCATTATAATACGATAAATTGAAAGAATAAGATTTTGAACATTCTTTGAAAGAAGATCAAAGTTATCAAAGATCAAAACAACAGGATTTTTCGCAGCCACAGCCAGTATATTACCGGCATACTCCTTTTGATATTTTTCCTGAAAATAACCATACTGAATTTTTGTAACAATGCCAGTTGAATCTTTACCTAGAAAATCTTGATTTATATTATTTATTATATCTATATCAGAAGCTAGCCGGTAGATAGCAGAAAAATAGTAGGATTGAAAGCCCTTTGAAACAAGATAAATATTTAAAATATTTACAAAATAACTCTTCCCACTTTGAGGTTTACCAGTTATGAAAAACATTTTAGAGGAAGCTTTTTTATCGAGAAATTGATGCAAATCTTCGACATCATACTCTAAATAAATCGAGTTTTTTATTGAGATTTGTTCGTAATGGGCTGGTAAAACAAGATACAATTTCTTATTTAAGCCCAAAAAACAATCTATTATTTCAATAGGATTAGCGATATCAGAGGGGATAAGGATATTTTGAATAACATCATTTAATGAGGCCAGTCTGAACTTTTCAAGGTCATATTCAAATATATTAGCATTTGTCTGCTTTTCATAGAAACCCTCATAGACTGAAAAGTAATCTTTTACAAATCTGGTAGAGATTATAGAACAATTTTTTATTTCCATCTTTTCCTCAAATCTAAAATTTCTTTTTCTAAAATAATATTAATACGTTTTTCTCTTCGTTTTTTATAACAGTCAAAAGCTGAAAGTTCGAAGTCTGCTTCGTTTGTATAACTTAGAAAAAGAAAAAAACGAAGAAGCTCTTTTTTTAATAATGATCCGGATCATACTGAAAAAAAGTCACTTCTATCTTCCCATTGTACAATTTTCTCTTCTTGAAATTATCATTTTTAAGGTACTCATTCAACCACTTCATATTTGTAAGATAACACCTTTTGCAAAGGGAAAAATCTTTATCAACCCTTCTTAGTGCAGCAAGTGATTTATTCTGTTTTATATCATCTTTCAACCTTTTTCCATAAGGTAGATTCGAGATTATAAGCCCTTGCTTTTTTTCTATATTTACGAAATTTTTGAGTAAAGAGTTTTTAGTCAGAAAAAAGTATACATCATAGGCGTCACAATGAGAAAATAAAAATAGGTATTCTATCTCCAGACTTTTAACCTTAAAGACTGCAAAATCTGTGAATTGCTTTTCAAATGTAATTCTTAATCCAAATTTATTTACGAGTCTCTTAAAATTTGCCTGTGAAATTTCAAACATCTCTTTATCAATATCACTGCATATAAAGACTCTAAGCTTTTCAAACTTTTTTAGTCTGCTATTTATAGCTGATGCAGCTTCAGTATCATACTCATTATTATAAGTAAAATAACTATTACAAAAATCCAGGTTCAACTGTGATACCTTTGCCCCGATAACAAAAAGAAAAGCCTCAAAAACTATTGTTCCGCTACCGCAAAAAGGATCTAAAATAAAATCAAAATCCTTGGAAATACTATGAATAACCAATGCACTGGCAAGAGTTTCTTTTATCGGTGATACTCCTGTAAACTTTCTGTAACCTCTTATATGAAGCGAATAACCAAAAATATCTATCCCGGCAAAGCTAATATCATCATCTATAAAAACTCCAGAATTTAAACTAGCAGTCAAATTTTTCCGCTGATATTCCTTTAAAAATATCGCATATATCGTTTTTTCACTTTTAAATTCACTTTTTTTACAGGCAATATCCAGCTTGAAGTTTTTTTCATGTTGATATTTGCAGTGTATACTATCTTCATATTCTATTTTATCATTATAGTCAACTTTGTCCTCATATTCTAATTTATCATTGTATATTTTATTCCTGCTTTCTATTTTATTTCTGTATTTTACTTTTTCTTTGCCTTCTTCCATGTTTTTATATACTATTTTTTTTTGCCATTCTCTTTCAAATCCTGCCATCTTATCAAATAGGTTCGCTGCCTGTACTGAAAAATCATCGTACGAGGTTATCTGCATTTGTTCCAATATTATATATATTCTATTAGCTGTTTTTATATGCTGACTATAGTAAAAAAAAGATATATCAGCATCAACTATGCAAAAACCATTGTGACACTTAACATCGTAGATACCATAAATCTCGAGCTCTTTTTTGCATATAGATTCCACTGCCGATGCTGTTGTCAAGAGAAATTTGTATTTTTCATTTTTATTTTGCATTTGTACTTTTCACTTTTTATTTCGAATATTTATAATATATTTTCTATATTTTTTCGCTTTTTTGTTTGTCTGGGTAATTATTACAGTTCATCCAGCAAATTATCTTCTCGCTCTTCGTAAGTTTGCATGATCAGATCATACAAAGAAAAATTGCGAAAAACCTATTTTTTCTAAATTCTAAAAAGGCAAAGAGCTTTTTTATTTAATCATATTTTTTTATTTTTATAACTTTTTTATCTTTCTATTTTTTTATTAAAATTATCCTTTCATGTCTATTCTGATTGCGATTAAAATAACAATTTAATCTAAAATTTATTGAAATTTAATACATTTTAGTTTTTTAAGATTTGATAAAACTTGTTTTCTTAATATAATTTTAATACAGTCCAGATTTAAATAAGATTTTGAAAAAACTAATTTCTATTTTATAATATTAATAGAATAAATATATACATGATAATTTTGAAAAATAAGTTACATTTTTATTCAGGGAGGTAAAACATGGATGTAAGAAGAGTTTCACAACAACAGACTAACAAC
>JAAYUW010000011.1 GCA_012517545.1 Exilispira sp. | reverse complement strand
TGGAGAATAAAGCTTGCAAAAAGATTTATGGCAAGTCCAATTATTTCAAATGAAGTAATATATATTGCAGGATCTGACTGAATAGAAGGGAAAGGATATGTATTTGCCATTTATTAGATAAATTAAAAATTTTGTTTTAACGTATGCATACCAATGTATCAAACTCTAGTCTGAAGTATTGGTTGATGAGATGAAAAAATTTAATTTTTATTTTTCAATATTTTCGTAAAGAACATTTTTATAGATTGACTTTTTATGCCTTTTTATTATTATCTTTTTAGCTTAAACATGGATTTTGTTTAGTATACGCTTTATTACTGGTTAGTGATTTCGGCAATGTTTTAATATTAGCACTAAATAAGTTCATGGTAAATTTGCTCTTCTTTTTTAATAAAGTATATATAATAGATTCAACTAAAGGGTTCCCCTATGAAAAAAAAGACAAACACTATTATCTTCTATATCATTGCTGCTGCTGTCATACTTAGCTTTGGAGTATTTGGGGTCATATATTTTACTCCAGAAATTGGAGTTCCGTCAAATGCTCTTGTTGTTGTTAATCGTGAACCAATATACTGGAACAGAGATATGGCATATAGCTACAACAACATGCTTGAATACTGGAAACAAAGGATACCAGATCTTAACGAACAGTACCAACAGCTCATATTTAACAGTTATATTCAGCAGGTTGTTGAGGAAAAAATCGCTGAACAAGCAGTTAAAAAATATGGTATCAAGGTTTCAAATGCAAGGGTTAATCAAAAAATTATCGATAGCGGTTTATTTTACGATGAGCAAGGCAAATTTGCCTTCTCAAACCTTCCAAAAGATCAACAACTTTATTATTTTAACAAATTTAAAAAAGATATATCAAGAGAAATCTTAGAAAATGATATCTCTTTTGCATCTATCTTCACGACAGAGATAGATCTAACCAAATACTTTCATGTTACTCATGATCTTTATAAGTTTGAATATTATTATATTCCTATTTCAGTTGTTTCAGATGATGAACTTGCAAAATATTATGAAACTGTAAAAAATAATTACGAAGTTATGCAGGCAGCACATATTCTTGTTAAAGATCTTGAAACAGCTCAAAAGATCAGTGTTGAACTGAAAGCAGATCCTGATAAATTTATAGAATACGTTTTAAAATATAGCACGGATGAAGGCTCAAAAGCAAATGCCGGTGATCTTGGCGTTTTTGATAGAAAAACCATGGTTAAGGAGTTCTCAGATGCTGCTTTCAAGCTTACAAAACCAGGTGAAATTTCCGAACCTGTCAGGTCAGAATTTGGATATCATATCATAAAATGCATAAAACCTCCATATATTCCTTCTCTATCTGATCCAAAGATCAAAGAAAAAGTTCTTGAAGATTATTCTGCTGTCAATGAAGCTATTCTTGTCGATAAGGCAAAAAACGTTGCAAACGAAGTTTACAATTTGTTTGAAAAGAATGATATAACAACGATAGAAAAAAAATATAATCTAGAACTTAAAAAAACTGGAGAATTCGCCTATAGAGATACAATAGTCGATGAAACAAACACAAGCATAACAGAATTATCTGATGCAAACGATATTCATGATGCTCTTTATCTTGCTAAAAAAGATGAGGTTATTAAACCAATAAGAACTCAAAAAGGGTTCATTGTTGCTAAAGTACTATCTAAAACAATTGGATCAGAAGAACTTTATAGATCCAAACATGCAGATATTCTACGAGATGTTATTGGTGTTTATCAATATATCTTGACAAATGATTGGAAATTATTCTTACAGAATAACTCAAAGGTAGTTTACCCCAAAAATAGTCCAGTAAATAATGGAAACTTATAGTTATCTGGATGAAAATTTAAGATTTATCAAAAAGTATATCCCATACGATATATTTGCAAAACTTATCAGAAATAAGAGCAATTTCTATGCTTTAAATATTGAAAAAAAGTCTAACCTTTTAACTGCTGAGTTCGATAAGAGATTAACTTTATCAATAGATTTAGATAAAATAAAAAATTTTGATAAAATATCCGCCTATGGTTCAAAAAATGATTTAAATAATTTTTTAGAAAATAATGTAGCTGTTTTTACCTCTTTTTTTATCTTTTGTTTAATTCATCAATTTTCATCTATCGATATAAAATTTTCAATAATCATTATCGAAGATCTTGAGTTTTTTTTATCAATATTGAACACTTTTGATATTTCAATATTTTTTAAGAATGAACTTTCATACTTTTTTATTTTTGATCCTTATTTCATTGACAATACAATCGATTTTCTTGCTCAAAATCCAGTTTTACTTAAAAGTTCACCTCTCTATTATTCGCTTCCTTCATATGATCAGTTTATGAGCAGGCAGTATAATGAGAGATTAAACTTATTTAAATCAAAATTTCAGTCTTTGCTTATAGATTATTCGACTTCAGCAGTTATGTTAACTCTGGAGATAGAGAATGTTTTAAAAAACTTAAATTTCGTAAAGCAAACTTTTAAAAGTAGAATGGCGAAAGTTGACAACGCACTTGTGATCAGTGCTGGACCATCATTAAATAAAAATATAAATAAAATAAAATATCTTGAAAAGCTGATGCCAGTTGTTGCTGTTGACACAGCTGCCGCGTTCCTTTTAAAAAATGGAATAAGAGTTGACTTTCTTGTTGTTTTAGACCCTCAAATACTTAACTATTACGATTTTCTTGGTTTAGATAGACTCAATGATGATACTTTTCTTATTGTAAGCTTGACTTCAAATAATAAAATCGTTAAAAAGTTTTATCATGATGAAATTGACGACAGGTTAATTTTTTTTTGTGCTGTAAATCCAAATTCGACTTCATCAGATTTTTTGAAGCTTGAAGATTTTCTCTCCGATTTGACCAATTTTTCCGCATCAAATATGGTTTCACAGGTAGTTTCCGAGACTTTAGAACTATGCAAACTGCCAGTTTTCGGGAATGTGAGCCTTGCTGCTGTATCATTTGGTTTAAACATTGCAAATAATGTCATTATAGCTGGATTTGATAATAATTTTGATAATCTCGTGTATCACTGCAATGAAGCCCTTGATATCCAGAGCTATAGACGAACTCAAAATTACTTTTCGACTGTTCTTTCAAATGTAACAAAATATTGCTTAGGATTAATAGATAAAAGTGTTTCAACGATAGAACATAAAAGAACAAATATTTTGCTAGAACGGGATCAGCAATTATTCAATAAGGTATTTGGAGATTATTCGATAAAGAAGATAGAAAGCCTGACAGATGAAGATTATTTATCTTTTTCTAAAGCTGTAAGTGAGTCCTTGAAGGATAATTTTATCTCTCAACTCAAGAAAAATCTCATTTTAAACACTCGTAAATCTATATTCGATGAAAAAGAAGTTACTCAAGAATTTAAAAAAAGATTGAAAATCGCAACAAATATAACACTTTCTCAGTTTCCTGCAATATCAAAGGAAAAGGTAGAAAAATTATTTTCACTTATAGATAATTTGTAAAGTGTATATTTTGATATGCATTAGTCTAAACTCTAAAGACGAAAGTAAAGAAAAATATTTTTACTAATACCATCTAAAGTTAAAAGTTCAGGAAAAATCTGGATACTATTTTTCTTAAGAAATAAGTTTTTTTACAATAAAATCAGCAACATCTATCCCATGCGTTCCTCTACCAAACCCAGCGTCCATACCTGCTGCGACAGCCATATCATTTGTAACCTGAGTTCCACCTGCTATAAGCAGAACTTTATCCCTTATACCCTTTTCTCTACATACCTGATCCAGCTTCTTCATGTTCAGTTTATGTACATCACCATGTGTTATTATCGTTGAAGCAAGTATAGCTTTTGCTCCAACTTCAATAGCTGCATCTACAAGTTTTTCAACTGGAACTGAGGTGCCAAGATAGTAGCACTTAAAACCCCACTTTTCTATCCCACCATGTTTGATGTCGAGTATCTCTTGAAGTCCAACAGAATGTTCATCTTCTCCAAGAGTTGCTCCAACTACCTTTAATTCATGCTCTTTGACATAATTTTCTATTATTTCATCGCTGAGATGTTCGACTTTTTCTGGTATTTTGATATCTGAAAGTTTAACATAATGGTCCACTTTCCCTTTAATCAAAAGCATAGTGCCTTCAGCTGGATGAAGAACTCGTTTGTGGATGATCTGCGGGTCTTTTAGTGTCATCTGTTTTGCTATTGTAAGTCCTGCAATCTCAGCTGCTTCTTCAAAAACAGGAAGAACCATCTCAACGGTAACAAGACCATCACCATGCCATTCAACTTCGGGACGTATTATACCAAGTTTTTCGTCTTCAACCAGCTGTTTTATCCTTGTATTAACATTATCAACCGGATCCAGCTCATCGATATATGCTATTTTCATAGGGTTGCACAATGTACAACCATCAATAGCATCACAGGGTTTTGAAAGGTTATCCGGGATATGGTTTATTCCGAAGTGAGAACAAACAGGAGCAAAGTAATCTGCTTTTCTTTCTATTATTGTATTTACAGCGACACCTGCATCTTGTTCTCGAATAATACCATCACCATTTCTTTCAGGGTAATAACCTGAGTCAACAAAATATCCTTTTTCAACTGCGTTAAAGTAACCACCAACATCGAGTATTTCTTCTAAAAACAGAACAGCTCTTTCCTTAAGTTCTCTTACCATTTTACCAAGAGGGCCATCCATATCCAGTTTAACAAGTTGCTTTATTCCATCCAGAGCATTAAAAACCTGTTTGGTAGCATCAACAGCCCTTATATTATTTTGATGCCATGGGACATTCCTTCCTTCATCTGGGGTAATCGTAGACTGTATATCAGCTGAAGTAAGTGCCGATATGAGAGTATCGACTGCGTGAGTTATCTGCGCTTCATCTGTATCAGACTCAACATACCTGGTATTTTGCTGAGCTCTAAACTTATAATCACTAAAAAGATCTCTAAGAGCAACTGCATATGGAAGATCATACCATAGCTTTGGT
This sequence comes from Exilispira sp., assembly GCA_012517545.1. Lineage (GTDB taxonomy): Bacteria > Spirochaetota > JAAYUW01 > JAAYUW01 > JAAYUW01 > Exilispira. Next base: position 6,288 of record JAAYUW010000011.1, on the reverse strand, counting down.
GCAGGTGGAGCTGTTGGTGGAACTGTGGATAAGCCTATATTATCTGGCTTCATCCCGGCTTTTACCGAATAAAGCGAGTTTATAGCATGTTGAACAAGAAGTTCAGGTCTCACTTTCCAGGCTTTTTTAGCTGTTGCATTTGCATTGTGTGCTCCATCGATCTGGAAAATATTTGCATCAGCCATTATTTTTTTTGCTTCGGCAGCGTCAACAAAAGACCTATACATATTAACATTTCTGTATAAGACATTATACTGTGGATCCTGGTGAGCTCCAGATATCCCTTCTTCAGCAAAAACGACTGCAACCTCTGGACCTGCAACACCCGAAACATACGAATGAAAATTTATCGGGCGACCAACTTCTTCTTCTATAAGATCAAGTGCTTTTCTTGTAGCTCTTATCTGTTTTCTCGTTATTGGTACTCCACCAATACCTTCAGGTGTACCTTCTATGAGTCCATCTATATGAGACTGTCCTGTAGTTCTTATAACCATGATATGATCGGCTCCATGCCATGCAGCCATTCTCATCCTTCTGATATCATCTTCAAATCGACCAGATGCAATCTCTGTTGTAATTACTGGTTTTGGTTGAGGATCGATATTATCGAAATATTTTGCTGCTGGAAGAGGAACAGACTTTTTCAATGATTCACTATGATCATAAAATGTATGTTCTCCAAGTACCTGAACTGGTTTCTGTTTTCTCCAGACCCAGCCTCTCTTTTTTGCTCTATAATTTTCCAGGTTTTTAAGAATTTCTTCAATATTTAATTTCTTATTTGGATCTAAACTCATATTAACCTCTTATATTCTTACTAAATTTTTATTTCTTATTAAGCAGAATTATAAAGATTTTATTAAAAATTTTAAAATCAAACGTTTATGAAACGTATCAAAATAGTTGCTCTGCAGGATAACCTTCTATAATCTTCTTTCCGGCTATTTTGTAATCAATGTTTTCTTTCTTTGACAACTTATACACAACATTTCCAGCCCCATGCCCTAAAAGATCTTTTTTATAGAGAATCTCAACAATCTTAGAAGCTTCCAGTGAATTAAACCCCATTCGGAGTAGAACCGACCTTTCAATAGATGGAGAAGTATATTTTTTAGCCATATCTATCAAAGGCTCCGTAATCTTATCTGTTAAATCCCAGAATCTTTGCTTTAGCTGCTCATCATTAAGATTCGCAAGATGCTCCCTTCTTTTTTCATAGTCATCTTTTCTATCAAGACCTGACTTCATAAAATCTCCTTGAATAAAATTGGTTAATTCGTTTAATCTGTACTTTTTAAGCTTTTCGTAGTTTTTGTTTATATGACTTAGCCATACAAACTAGCAAAGAGCGTGTTTTATACATTATAAGTATTAGCTGTATAGTAAATGTAAACATATTCTATCGCTCTTCATCATTTTTTAGTGAAGAGCCTATGCTTGCAGTAGTATAAACCTTGCTTTCGAAGAACGAGAATATATTTTTTTGCATGCATCAAATAAAGATAAAACTTAAGTCTTTATTTTCCCTTCTTACTCAATATAGAAAAAAGATTATCACGTATCCATTTGGGATCTTCGTTAAGATCATTGGATAAAAATTCTATATCTTCATCCTGCAACTTTATATTTGGATAATTTGAAATAAGATTTTCAAGATATGAGATCTTTAGCTTTGCTAAATCCTGCTCTTTATATTGGAAATCACCAATATTGTAAGGAAGAACGATATTTTTACCATTAATTGATTTTTCTGGATGACCTCGTAAGATTTCTATCCCATTTTGCCTTGCAAAAGACAGTTGGGCTTGTGGATGCTTTCCAGCTCCAGTATACTCAGTTTCCTGAACAACTATTATAGCATCCTGATCAAGGGTCATAGCAAGATTTATCGCCCCTGCAAGAGAAGTATTACCAGCAGGGCCTCTTTCGATCCCTTCACTTGCAGCTAAAAGTTCAGTAGCATAGAAAACTTCACCCTGTGTTACAGTAAGATATCGATCCATATATCTCAAAGATCTTGCGGCATTTCTGGGCGTATCTGCTCTATCTGGCCACTCTGCAAATGGGATACCAAAACCTGTATGTCCTGTTGTAAAAGATTTTTTATTAAAGTCAATATCTGAAGCCATATGAAGTCCTGAAAGATCTACTGAACAACCTACAAACTCGGTATAATTTAATGGTTTATTTTCCATCTTGTATTTTAAAACACCTCGAGCTGTTCCTGTCAAATTACCACCACCAGCATGGGTAATCATAATATAATCTGGATCTCTTCCCTCAATAGCTCTTATTTGATGCATAACTTCCCAGCCAAGAGTTTCTATCCCGGCTATAGAAAATGGAGTATATAAAGATGCGTTAAAATAGCCAGTATCCTCAAGGGCGCTTAAAAAAGAGTAAAAAAGTTCAGGTCCAACAGAGGACATGATAACCTCAGCACCCAGGGCTTCACATGCTCTGGCTTTTTCTATTATCTCAGGTTGACCAACAAACCTTGAATCAAAGACTTCCTGCACTATGATACACTTCAAACCTCTCATAGCCGCCTGTGAAGCAACGGCAGCGCCATAGTTGCCTGAAGTTGAAGCTATAACACCTTTATAACCTCTTTTTTTAGCTTCATAAATAGAAAGAGAAGCTCTTCGAGCCTTAAAGGAACCTGAGGCGTTAGCTGCTTCATCTTTAAGGTATATTTTGGCACCTTTTCCCTTTGGTGCATATTTTCGAACTAATTTTGTAATATTTGGTAGAAAATAGAGTGGAGTGTTTCCAACCTTACTTGAAGACTGAATATCAAATATCTCTTTTATTGAATATCCAACATCATCCATCATCATCTCGTAATCAAATGCAATATCTGTTATTTTGTATTTTGTGTAATCAATGCCCAGAGCCTTTTTCATGATTTCATTTTTTCTACCCATAACTGCATTATAACTTTTATCCATAAAAAACTCCTGAATTTGTATTTTATCGATAATTCTCAATATAAATCATTCGTTGAGCTGTTCAAGTTCTTTTCTAACCTCACATCCAATATCAACGAGTTCCTGCACAAAATCACCAAAATTATGTTTAAAAGAAGGCTCTGACTCGATTAGTTTTCCAGTATGTTCCCTTCCAACTTTCGAAATTATTGTAGCTTCATCACCAATGTTTGCCTTTTCCTTTAGAAAACCACAAACATGAATGACATAAGGCACTTTTTTAGTTTCAGGTGGAATCTTTGCTGTTCTTTCTTCAGGTTTTAGTAAAACCTTTTCGACCTTGACCCATGTCCCTTTCTCAATCATTTTTCCCTCCAGAAATCTATTTTATTTTTGATTTTTTGTTTTTTGAGTTAATCATTATCAACTCTTTTAAATTTAAAAAATGAAATATTATTCTTCTATAAATTCAAAAGCAGAAAATACCATCAGTAAAAATATTATCTTTTTTTCTCTACATATATATACCTATTTAAATATTTTTTTGTACAATTTTTTGCGTTTTTAATTATATTTTATTTTTCTTTTCTTTTTAAATGCAACTTGCAAATGCCTGGGGTTTTTTTTAAATTTTTTCAAATTTTAAATTTAGCTTATTTGATTAGAAAAAAAAATATTGAAGTAAAAGATAGTTAATCAGGAATTAAGATATAAATAAATTGCGATTTAAAATATTCTTGTAATCTCTGATGAGCTTATTGTTTTTATCTCTGGTCTATATTCAACAGGTTTTCTGCCAAAGTTGTAACCCATTTTTTCATATAGTGCTACCGTTTCCATATTAACAGGTCTTTGCTGCCTCAAAAGTCCTATGGGCATTGTGTATATTTTATCACCTTTAACATCAGCTATTCCTATGCTATAATATCCCCTTTTAACGCATTCTATAGCCGCTGCACCATACTTTTGCCCCTGAGTTGCGTCATATGCGTCTGAGATCCCTGATCTTATAGTATGTCCAAGATTTACGGAACGAACATTGGGATATTCCAGAACTCCTTTTATAAAAACGCCATTTTTATCTAAAACTGTTTTGAGTTCATCATCCTCTTTCAATTTCTTTTTTATGATATTGACAATATATTCTCCAGCACCACCAAGCTGAACATGACCGAAGTGATCCAGCTCCGATGAGGCTGTAATCAGTTCCGCTGTTCTGATATCCTTTATGCCTTCTGAAACAACAATCATATACCATGATTTTTTTAAGGGTGAATTTTCAAGTCTTGTTCTGTATTTTTCGATTATTGTTCTGTACATATAATCAACATCGACAGGTATCTCAGGTATAAGTATCATATCAGCCTGTCCTGCTACTCCACCATATAGTGCTGTATGGCCTACATACCTTCCAAACACCTCTACAACAAGAATACGATCGTGTGAACGAGCCGTTGTTCTTAACTCATAAACAGCATCAGCTATCTTGTTTATAGCAGAAGAACCACCGACTGAATATGGTAAAATATCAAGATCCATCGTTTTAGGAACCCAGATAACCTTAAAACCAGCATTAGACAACTGTTCAAGAACAAGCGATGTATCATCACCTCCAGCACCTATCAATATATCTATATTGCTATTTTCAAGATTTTTTTTAACTTTTTCAAATCCATCAGGTATTAAATTTAATTTTACTCTGGATGTCCCAATTATCGTACCGCACTTTTTTGCTCTGTTATCTACCATTGGGCATTGAAGAATTATTCCAGGATTTTTATCGAGATTATAAAGGCCAAGATAACCATTCGGTATACCTAACACTTCAATATTTTCGCTATGTGCAGCAAATACGACTCCCCTTATGACAGCTTCCAGTCCACCACAATCTCCACCACCAGTAAATAAACCTATTCTCATATTAAACTCCCACAGAGCTTTTCCCTTCGATCTAAATCTTGCATATTTAATCTTCTATATTTACTCTTGAATATTTACTATCACAATTGAATATTTACTATCACAATAATGATATTAGAACATATTTTCAGAAATAAATCAAAAATTAATTTACTTTATTTTTTATCTATAATTTTGCAAGAAAATATAAAAGTAATAAAATTATTTATTTTAAAAGTTAAGAATCTTAAAATAAAAAGAAGCCTATTTATTATTTCATCCATGCCTGAAATTCTAATTTTACAGAATCTAAAGTTTTTAAAGAAGATTCACAGTATTTTTCAAGTTCAGTCAATAGATTGAAAGCAATACAGGGATTTACAAAATTCATTGTTCCTATTGCAATTGCATCAGCACCTACAGAAAAAAATTCCAGAATGTCGTTTAAGTTTGAAATACCACCCATACCTATTATAGGGAGGTTTGTCACTCTTCTTGCTTCATATATATGATAAAGGGCAATTGGTTTTATGGATGGTCCGGAGAATCCTGCAAACACATTTGTAAACCTGGGTTTTTTCAAATTTAGATCTATTGAGATCCCTTTTAATGTATTTATCAAACTTATGCAGTCAGCTCCAGCGTCTTCACTGGCTTTAACAAAAGGTGCAACTGACTGAACATTTGGAGATAGTTTTATGATCAAGGCATTTTTAGTCCTCTTTCTTATAAATTTCACAAGCTCAAACAAAGTTTCTGGAGTAGAAGAAAAAGATATCCCACCTTTTTTCACATTTGGACAACTAACATTGATTTCATAATATGAGAAACATGCTGCTTCATCAGCTATTTCAATAACTTTAGCAAATTCTTCGGTATCTTCACCATTTACATTTAAAATAACTGAACATCCTGAATTTTTAAGGGATTCAAAATAAGTTTTATTTTCCATAATAATCTTTTTTATTCCAGGATTTGCAAGTCCGATAGAGTTAAGTATACCACCGCTGGATTCATAAATCCTTGGTGGAAAATTTCCATCTTTTTTATTAAGAGTTGTTCCTTTGATAGTTATACCACCTAAATAAGAAACATCATAAAAATCTTCAAATTCTTTTCCGTATCCAAAAGTACCTGAAGCAGTCAATATGGGATTCTTAAGTTTTAATTTTCCTTTGCTTACTTGAAGTAATTGCATATGTTACCCTGTTAATTTCTTCCTTAAATATATTCTGAAACAAATTTTTTATGCAACTTTTATCTTTTCTTTATTTTTTATATTAGTTTCTTTCTTTTTCCCGGACTTTCAACTTTAGAATGTAGTATAAAAATAATATTTTCGGGCTTTCGACTTTAGACTGTCATAACCTTATCGTTGTGTAGTGAACTATTGGGCCATCTTTACAGACATAAAGAAAGCCACCATCAGATCTGGGTATAGCACATCCAAGGCATA
>JAAYUW010000125.1 GCA_012517545.1 Exilispira sp. | reverse complement strand
TCTCAACTTGAGGATGCATTTTTTTTGCATTTGCGGGAACCATAATATATTTTTGTTGATCTTTAACATAGGGTTTAAAATTTACTGTTTCTCTTTTGCCAATTTCAACAATCGATTTTGAGTGCGACACCCTTGTCGTGGATCTAAGAAGAACAACTGTGTCGAATTTTTCAGATAATTCGAAAGCTTTTTTTGTGAATAAAAGACATTCGGAGGAATCAGAAGGTTCTATACAGACAACTTTTGCATGGATAGCATAAAAACGATTATCCTGTTCGTTTTGAGAGGAATGCATGCCAGGATCATCGGCTGATACAACGACGAAACCTCCATTGACTCCCTCATATGCCATAGTAAATAGAGGGTCAGCTGCTACATTTAATCCGACATGTTTCATTGTCGTAATAGATCTTGCTCCAGCTATAGATGCACCTGATGCTACCTCAAGGGCAACTTTTTCATTTGGAGCCCATTCTGCATAAATATCTGGTAAATTAGCGAAGTATTCAAGAATCTCTGTACTTGGAGTTCCGGGATATGCACTTGCTACCGTGCAGCCAGCTTCCCAGGCCCCCTCTGCTATGGCTTCATTTCCAGTAAGTAATCTCTTCATCACATACCTCCAGATTCATATTTAAAGTATCTTAAAACTAAAAAAAAATCAACTGAATAATTCAGTTTCATCTGATTCCATTTTGATATTATTTTTGTTTAATTTAAAAATAATTATGTTAAATATAAAAAAAGTGAGGTCACATCCGATGGATGAACTAATAAAAATAACAAATCCTTCAACTTCTCAAATATTTTTTTTACATAAATCATCATATGTTGATGAGGGGGCAATTATTGGAGAAGGTACTAAGATCTGGCACTTTTCACATATTATGAGTGGAGCTAAAATCGGCAAGAGATGCTCTCTTGGGCAAAATGTCAATGTTAGCTCCAGAGCTGTTATAGGTAACAATGTTAAAATTCAGAACAATATTTCAGTTTATGATGATGTTATTATTGAAGATGATGTATTTTGTGGTCCATCTATGGTTTTCACAAATGTTATAAATCCGAGAGCGTTTATTGAAAGAAAAAATGAATATAAAAAAACAATAGTTAAAAAAGGGGCATCTATTGGTGCTAATGCTACTATAGTTTGCGGAACCACTATAGGTGAATATGCATTTATTGCAGCAGGAGCTGTTGTAACAAAAGATGTTCCATCCTATGCTCTTATGGCTGGAGTTCCAGCAAAGCAAATAGGGTGGGTATGCTATTGTGGAAACACCTTGAAAAATAAAAATGATGGAGATGCAATATTTATATGTCATTCCTGTGGTAAGCATTACAAACTCGAAGACAATCATCTAACACAACTTGATAATTAGTGCATGTTTATTGGTTTATAGATTTTTCAAATAGTAATTTTATTTATCCTGGTTTAAAAAAGGAAAAAAATGAAATTTAGCAACAAATATTACCAGCAAATTATCACATTTTTTATTTTATTTGTATCGTTATTATTATTTTTAATTTTTTTTCTTCCTGTAAAATCTTTCTCTCAGGATTATTTTTCTCAAAGTGCATTCAATAACCCAATTTTAACAACTCTTGCAGATTATATAGAATCTATTTATCCAGCATCATTTATTTTCACTTCGGGAACAGGCTTATATGGAATAAACGAGCAATTGTATTTTTCCTTTTATGGAAATAATCATCAATGGAATAAATATTATTTAGATGGATTTTACATAAATTCTTTGTACTTTACCGGCACTCCATTATATGATTTTCGAATATCCCTGACAGATCTTTCTTTTGATCCGTTTAAATCTATAATTTACGGACAGATGACTCTGCCTTATGGTTTTTATTTCAACACTTACGGTTCAATTGGAAATATGGGAGGACCTATACCTTATACAGAAGATATTGTCTTTTTTTTTGCCAGGCATTTAAGTTCACTGGCTAGAGATCCTGTAGCTCTTGAAGATAGAAGATATTTAAGATATCTATATGGTTTTTTATTAACATATTATGAAGAAAATATGGGTAATTTATCATTTATAAAGGGAATTTTTACCTTTGATATAGGTGAAAAAACTTTTTTGAGTTATTACCGTGATAGCTCGCATAATGCATTATATAATGTGACTCCTGAATTCTTTTATAAGTTACAAACATTGTGGGAGTTCGGGATAAGCCAGAATATCAATCTTTTTTTTACATTCTTTCATCAATACAGGGACAACTATGGAAGTGAATTTTATTATTCATCGTCTGAAACTGCAGAGTTATATGATACCTCATTTTCTATTGGAATAAATTTTTTTGCCTTATCAAATTACTCTATGGAAGATGATTCAGTAAAATTTCAACTAAATTATGAAAACACCTCTTTAGCTCATAATTTTCAAACTTCTTCTTCTTATTCAAATGAAATAACATCACCTGATGGTGAATCACTTTATTCATACTATCCAGATGGGATCATGCATAATCTTGAGATTGCTTTAGATAGCTTATACAATGTTTCAGACAATCTATATTTTTATTCAAATTTTATTTCAAATTTTTCATATTTTGAATCTGCAAAGGATACATATACTGTAAATTTGCTCTATTACGATGACTATATAGGTA
>JAAYUW010000124.1 GCA_012517545.1 Exilispira sp. | reverse complement strand
GTAGAGCAGGTCGCTGTTAACGACAAGGTTCGTGGTTCGAGTCCACGCGGGGGAGCAAGGTAGAACGCATCATTAAAAAATACTGGCTTTGGACTGTTGCTTTCTTCTCTTTCATAAGTTCGGAAGTAAAGTCTAACTTTTTGGCTTTCATTTCCACTTCCGAACGGTTAGTCTCTTGGATTAAGTTATAAAGCATTTGGTATTGTTTGCTGTATTTGTAGGTTAATTTAAGGTCAAGTAAAGTTAATTCATCAAAGACCATCTTAATAAACTCCCGCCTGTCTGTTGGTAAAGCGCTTTCGTATATCTTCTTGCCATGCAGGGCAATTTCATAGAAATTTATACCCATCTCATGATATTTAAGGTGTTGGTTGGATAATTTCTTTATTAAAGAAATTAATCTGTTTTTCTCTTCTTGGTAGCGGGCATAATTTCTTTGATAAAACTCAAGGGTAATTTTCCCGTCTAATTTATCGTCATAAAGACCATCTATCCTCTTATTAAACCGCTTAAAATTCCTTTTTTAATTGTCTCTCAATACTGGCTTCAAAACTCCAATAGGCGCTGTTTTAGGTGGAATAAGGCAACAAAAGCCTTATTATCTATCTGAATCTTGGCATTGTGAATTAACGAGATTAAACAGTCTCCAATTGCTATAATTATTCTTATCAGAGCAGATAAATATGAATAATAAAAATAACGATCAAACCATTACTAAGGCAAAGGGAAGACCAATGCTTACATGGGTAGGTAAAAAACCGTTAGATAAAATCGAATATTATCCGGCTCAAGAAAAAGAAGTATATGGAGACAAATCTTCAAAAGAGCTTAATAAACTGTTCTGGGGTGACAACCTGCAAGTATTAGCTCATCTTCTTAAAGATTACAGAGGCAAAATTGACCTAATCTATATTGATCCACCTTTTGATAGTAAAGCAGAATATATAAAGAAAGTAAAACTACGAGGACTAGAACTTGACGGACTACAGCAAAATCTACTAGAAGAAAAACAATATACAGATATTTGGGAAAATGACGAATATCTACAGTTTATGTATGAAAGACTACTGATAGTTAGAGAGTTATTAGCAGATACAGGATCTTTTTATATACATCTTGATTGGCATAAATCATCTTATCTTAGATTAATTATTGATGAAATATTCGGAGAGAGCAACTTCATAAACGAAATTTCATGGTGTTATACGCAAGGTGGAAGACCAGATGTTGGTTTTCCAAACAAACATGACACTATTTATTTTTATGCGAAGGATAAAAAAAACTTGTTTTTTAATGTGGGCGGGATAAAAATACCTTATGAGTTGGTGTCAAGCAAGTCATCATCCTCGTTTACGAAAGTAGATGAAAATGGTCGTAAATATAAAGAGATTTTCGGAGCTGGAAAGAAAAAACTGTATAGATATTATGAAGACGAAGGAAAGATACCATTTGATTGGTGGACAGATATACCTAAATTCACTGGTCGAACCGCTGCTTCAGACAAAGGAGAAAATGAAAATTATCCAACTCAAAAACCAGAAAAATTACTTGAAAGAATAATTAAGGCTTCTTCTAAAGAAAACGATATTGTTATGGATTGTTTTTGTGGAAGCGGAACTGCTTTAGCTGTGGCTCAAAAACTTGGAAGAAAATGGATTGGTTGTGATATTAATATTGGAGCAATACAAACTACTACTAAGCGTCTTGCCAAAATAATTGAAGACCAACAGAAAGAAAAAAAAGGTTTAATGGCTTTCAAAATTTACAATGTCAATGACTACGATATCTTCAAAAATGAAGTCGAGGCAAAAGAAATCATAATGAACATGTATGGTATTGAGCCAATTAAAAGAAGCTATTTTGATGGCACTCTTGATAACAATTTCGTCAAGGTAATGCCGATGAATAGAGTTTTAAATAAACTCGATGTCAAAGAAGTAATCAAAAATACCCAAGACTCAATTGATAATTTTACCGTCAAAACGTCTTCAAAAGCTGGAGAGTCAACTTATGAACAGGGAGTAGTAATAATTTGTTCCGGCGCTGAAATTGATATTAATAGCTTCTTAAGACAGGAAAATAACACAGGTGTGAAAATCGAGGTAAGAGATGTATTAACTGAAAAGAAAAGTCTTATTTTCAAGAAGAAACCGGAAGCAAAAATTGAAGTGAAAGCAGAAGGCAAAAAATTGACTGTAACAATCCAAGATTTTTGTTCACCAATTTTGATCAGAAAACTTGAGCTTGAAAACGAAAAAATCAAAGACGATAAAGCTAAGGCCAAAGTAGAAGACTTCAAACAAGTGATAGACAGTGTGGCAATAGATGTTGATTATAACGGTGAATTATTTAATGCAGAAATCATGGATTTACCAGATAAAAAAGAAGTTATTAAAGCTGTCTATAACTGGGATTATCCAAAATCAGGCAAAAACACAGTCGCTATAAAAATAGTTGATGTTTTAGGTGAAGAATATTTTGAAACATTTCCGCTAGATATAAAATGAGATGGAAAATACACTATTACAGACACTCAATCAAAAAGTCAGAGAATGGTCAGATAAAGGTTATAAAGGAGCATATAAAGAAACTCTCAATATCCTAAATCATATAAAAAGGGTTGGCTATCTTCATAAACCACAGATTGAAGCTCTTGAAACCTATATCTACTTAAAAGAAATTACCAATAATGAACCGCTATACAAAACCGTTAATCACATTTATAAAGACGATCCTCAAAAATTGCTTCTTTCTTTAGGCTTATCTCAACAAGAAGCGCTCACTATCGCTTTTGATAGACAAAGAGATGAAAAAATAAATGAAAAATTAAGAGAAAAATACAATGGTTTAGATTATCCTAATCAAGTTTATGCCCTGACGATGGGAGCAGGAAAGACAATCTTGATGGGAGTAATGATGATTTACGATTTTGTGCTTTCTTTCTACCATCCAGAAGACAAACGATTTGGTAAAAATGCTTTAATTTTTGCTCCTGATACAACAATTATTGATAGCCTAAAGGAGATTAAGACTTTTGACTATACGAGAGTTTTACCGAAGGAATATCAATCATTTATTTTAAACGTCAAATATTATTACCTTGAAACACCAGAAACACCTCTTAATCCGATTGGAAATTACAATATTATTGTATCCAATTCTCAAAAAATTATTCTTAAAACTCGCCATAAAGAAGATTTACAGGCAAAACTTTTTAGGGATATGAGCTTGTTGAAAAGCAAGGCAATTGAAAATAAAAGATTGCAGGCAATTAGAGAGCTTAATGATTTAATCGTATTTGTTGATGAGGCGCATCACTCATTTGGAACAACACTTGAAGGAACGCTCAAAAAGACAAAAGAAACGATCAATTATATTCATACAGAAGGAAAAACTCCGGTTGTAGCAGTGATTAACCTGACTGGCACTCCTTATGTGAATAACAAAATGATTAGTGATGTTGTTTACCATTTTGGTTTAAAACAAGGAGTAGAAAAAGGGATACTTAAACAAATCAGGTTTTTTGAATATGGAAACGTAAGAACAGAGGGATTTATAGAAGATGTGATTGATAAATTCTGGAATGAATACGGAGAAAACAGACTCGAAGGAAAATTACCCAAAATCGCTTTCTATTCAGCTAATATTGAAGATTTACAGTCAGAATTAAGACCGCTTATTGAGAAAATCTTAATACAAAAAAACATCTCAACCGAAAAGGTGCTTGAATATCACACAAAAGCAGAAGCCAGTAAAGAAGAATTTAGAGTATTAGATACGGATGACAGTAAAAAGCAGTTTATTTTACTTGTTGGTAAGGGAACAGAGGGTTGGAATTGTCGCTCTTTAGTCTCCTGCGCTCTTTATCGTAAACCACAAAGCTCTATTTTTGTGCTTCAGTCATCAACCAGATGTTTAAGAAGTATTGCTGACAATTCGACTATTGCCTCAATATTTTTATCTCAAGATAACGCTAAAATCCTTGATAAGGAGTTAAAAAATAATTTCTCAACCTCGATAGAAGAGCTTAAAAATCAGGAACAAAAAGATATAGAGCATACGTTAACCGTAGAAAAGAAGAAAAAGCTGATGGTAAAAAAGTTAATCAAAGAAATTATTTCAAGACAGATTAAAAAACCAAATGAAATTAAAATCAATTGGAATGAATTTAACGCTGAAAAATATGAAGCTTACATCTCTCAAAGAGATATTGTTTTAACAGAAGGACAGGAAGCCAAATACATCACTAAACTCCAAAAAGAAAAGGTAAAGATTGCCTCGACTTATACCTTTTATGAAATAGTTGAACTTATCAATCGCTATACTCATCTACCCTGCTTATTTATTAGCGAGGTATTAAAAGCAAATGGTCAGGATATTGTTGGTAAAGTTAGCAACAATAACGGAGTTTTAGTCTTCCTGATAGAACAAATAATAAGAGCTTCTTTCCAATATGACGAAAAAACAGAAACAGTCGAGGAAGAGCTGGAACTTACTAAAAGATATCCTTTTAAAATCAGCGTTAATCAAAGTAAAAACTCGCTTGTCGTTTATAAGCAACAAGAGGATAAAAACAATTTAGGCTTTCATATCAATCCATATAACTTTGATAGCCTTGATGAAAAAAGCCTTTTTTCATATCTACGAGAAGTCTTGGATAAGGATGAAGCGATAGTGGATATCTATTTTACAGGTGGTGTGACTGATCAAGTCCATAATGACTTTTTCTTTGAATACTACAGCCCACAAAACAAAAGAATTGCTAAATATTTTCCTGATTTTCTTATCGAGACCACAAAAGGCAGGTTTTTAGTGGTAGAGGTGAAAGCCAACTCTGAAAAATTGTCTTATGAACAGAATAAAAAAACTTATCAGGGAAAAAAAGATGATCTATTTGATGAAGTTTTCGCTAAAGAACTTGGATTTATGGATTTCAAAAAACTAAACGGTGCTTTTGATTACCACATCATCTTTGATGCTGGTTTACAGCAACAGCAGACACTTCTCTATAAATCTATAGAGTCATGTATCACAGAAAAACCGTGATAAACACCTACCTAGTTTTTAGATAAGTTTATCGCCATAGCGCTTAAGTATTTTACCTTCAGGAGGGTATGCATCGTAACTCGCTTTATCAATCCATATTTTACGATTTCTATCCCATAAGCCAGCAGTATCACTTTTTGAATTGTTCCATATATATCCTTTACCCGTGAAGAGATGGTGATCGACACCAGTAATATCGATTTGATTAAGTTGAGTTAAAGGAACTTCACCTCCGCTATGGATACGGACGCTTTTACCAACCGCCAATGTTCCTTGAAAGTCCATAACCTCTTTCCATTCTCCATTAGGCTTTTCTCTTGTATAAGCCATATGATAAAGCACAACATCATCCATTACTATATTGGTAGAACCGCTATTATAAAAATCAACCCACTCTCCAGCTAATTGTCTATTAGGTATGTCAACTGCATAGAAATCTTTAC
>JAAYUW010000123.1 GCA_012517545.1 Exilispira sp. | reverse complement strand
TGGATTAATTATTCTTGTATTTGTTTTTTCTTCAAACAAATATAGTATATCATCTATATTTTTACCCAATGCCTCTTTTTCACTATATTCTGTCAAAATTTGAGCCATTTTGTTAATGATTGTAATTTTACCTTGAATATCAACTGCAATAACTCCGTCGCCAATGCTTTGTAAAGTGGTACTTAACTTTCTTTGTTCTTCCAAAATAGATTTTTCATACAATTTTCTTTCAGTAATATCTCTTGCTATTGCCAATACATAATTTACTTGATCTAACTTTATAAGACTTAAGTGTATTTCAACAGGGATTAAGGTTCCATCTTTTCTTATAAGTGAACTTTCTAAAACTATCTGTGCTCCATTTTTTATTTTTTCCAATCTCTCATCGTGGTTCTTATCATTTGCCATTTTGTCTATATCTAAAACTTTCATCCTGAGTAGCTCTTCTCTACTATATTGAAGCATTTGACATGATTTTTCATTTATATCTATTATATTGTCTGAAAAATCATGGATAAATATTCCATCAGCTGCATTATTCATTATTGTATGGTATCTTTTTTCACTTTCCTCAACTTTAAAAAAAGTTTCTTTTTGAGATGTTATATCCATATGGATACCAAACATCAAGAGAGGTTTTCCATCAACCGTTCTTGAAATAACTTTTCCTTTATCGAGAATCCAGATCCATTTTCCAGACCTATGTTTCATCCTCATTTCACATTCATAAAATTCTGTTTCTCCTTTAAAATGTTTTTCAAGTTTTTCGAAAGCAAACTTTAAATCTTCAGGATCTGTAAGGTTTCCCCAGGCACTCAGGTCTTGTTGCAGTTCATTAAGGTTGTATCCAAGCATTTTAGCCCAGATCTCATTGTATATTACCTGGTTAGTCTGAATATCCCATATCCATGTGCCAAGATTGGCAGCATTAATTATTTCATGTAATTCTTCATTGGTATTTCTTAACTCCTCTTCTATTTTCTTCTTTTCAGTTATGTCTCTAACTATTGCCTGTATGAGCCTTTTGCCTCCAATCTCAAGACTATTTAATGAAACATCAGTATAGATCAGGTTCCCATCTGATGTTTTATGAGTCCATTCGAATACTTCAGAGTCTCCTTCCAGGGCATGGTTTATCTTTTCTATCGCTTTCTCTTTTGAATCACAACCATCTTCCTGTTTTTCAGGTGAAAAATCATATGGAGTAGCATTAATAATTTGTTCTTTTGTTGTATTAAATATCTGTAAAGCCTTTTCGTTACATTCGATAAATTTAGCATCTTCCATTATAAAAATGGCATCATTAGAAGTTTCAAATAAAAGCCGATATCTTTCTTCCTGTTCTTTTTTTTCTGTTATATTCTCGTGAAATCCTATTAGAGCTGTTATTTTATTGTTTTTATCCTTTAATGGGTAAGCTTTTAATCTTATATCAATAATTTTTCCTTCTTTTGAATACATTTTAACATCATCAAAGTAGGTTTCCCCCGACATTATAGTTGAGAAAACTCTTTCACCTACCTTTTTATCCAGGTAAATACTTTCAACTGGATTATTTCCTATTTTACCAAATAGCTTATCAAAAGCTTCGTTTTGATAATAATGCTTCCCGGAAGGTGTAGCCATACCAATGGCATAGGATGAATATTGGATCGTATTTTTAAATATATTAAGCTCATCTTCATAACTTTTTAATTTTGATATGTCCAGGAATGAAAATATTAGAGAATCAGTTGCATTGACAGATATTGCTGAACAGGTTGCCGCAACCCAGGTAACTGCGTGATTGGAAGATTTGATCTTTACAATAAATGGTTCCTTTTCTTTAATCTTTTTTTTAGCTCTTTCACAAATAAGATTAACCTGTTCAATATTTTCTTCATCGAAGAATTCATACATATCTATATTTAAAAGATCTTTCTGTTGAGCTCCGATTAGATTGCAAAAAAATGGATTTACATAGATACACTTCCCATTCTGGAAAAGAACAACACCAGAAAGAACAGACTCTGTAAGATTTCTAAAAAGTTCTCCACTTTCTTTCAGGATCTGCTCATATTTTTTTCTATCTGTTATATCTATATGAATACCAAACATAAGTAGAGGTTTACCATCTTCTGACCAGCACAGAACTTTACCTTTATCCTCTATCCATCTATAAGTTCCGTCTTTGTGTTTCATCCTTATTTCACAGGAATAAAATTCTGTTTCGCCTTTAAAGTGTTTTTCAATAAGTTCATCACTTTTGATAAGATCATCTGGATGCACAAGCTTCCTCCAGACTTCTTCACTGAGTGGAGCCAGTTCCTTCAATGTATAACCCAGCATTTTAGCCCATTGTTCATTGTACTCTGTTTCATTTGTCAGAAGATTCCATCTCCATGTTGCTATCTCACCAGCTTCAAGAATATAGTCAAAGTACTTTTTTTCTATATAAGCAAGATCTTTATCTTCTTTTTCAAATGGTAGATTTTTAGAAAATACCAGTAGATATAAGGCTGATCTTTCAATAAGATATATTGTTATTTCACAATGATATTTTGAGCCATCTTTCCTTTTTTTATTTGCCGTAAAAGATATTTTATCAGATTTTTTTAGTAAGAGAGGATTGACTATCTCGCTAAAATCCTGTACTGTGATATCCGTTAAAATATCAGTAAACAGCAGGCCTGTAAGTTCATCCTTATCATAGCCAAGGGAAGAAATAGCTTTAGAATTGGTATCTATAATCTTCCAGGAATAAGGATTTAATATATATATTTCATCAAGATTTTTATCAAATATTTCTTCCTTTACACAAGAACTGGAGTTAGTAATTTCCTCATCAATATTCTTTTTAAATATAGTCTTATTTAACTCATGCCCCAGTTTATTTATACTGCCAGAACTTTCCTTTTTTAAATCTGTAATATCAAGAAAAAAAGAAGAAAAATAATATTTTTTATAGGAAACAACAAACACCTTAAACCATTTATCTAAAATTTCAGAGTAATATATAAAGTCATTTGTGCCAGTATTTAGTGATATCTCTCCATAATATGAAATCCAATCGAAAATATCATCTTTAAGAGTTACGATAGCTTCACTTGCTTTTTTACCAATAACTTCCGTTTTTTTTAACCCTGTAATATTCTCAAAAGCTTTGTTTATTTCTAAAAACACATAATCACAGGGTTTCCCTTTTGGATCGAGAACTATTTTATGTGATGCAAACCCATATGGTAGATTTTCTATAAATCTATCTTTAGAAATAGTATTTTTCATTTTTGTTCCATAAATAAAATTTAAGTTTAAGTTTGTTTAAAATTTGTTTTAAGTTAACTCTTGAAGAGCCTTTTTTGCACTTGCCAAAATTGACACTTTAATGTCTGCAGGCTTTTTCAAGGCAGTTTACAGGTCCTAAATGTGTCTTTTATAAATATTCTTTTACGTGGCTTTTATCTTTAGACTTTCGATATGTAACCACTATAAAGTCAAGTTTATTGCCGAACTTTCAAATTGTAACTCTGGACTTTTAACTGTTTTATACCTTTTTCAGTTTGGCTATTTATGAAATAGTTTGATACTCATATTATACATTATATTCAAAGATTATACAAAATTTTTATTAAGTTTCTATTTTTTAAATTTACTTAGATCTCATAATCCAGTTGAAATCAAGATTAAATAAAGTGGACTAAGTAAAAAGATAAGCTTTTTACTTGAAACGGAATTTAAAATACAACCTGAAATAATATTGGTAATAAATTTGATAAATTATTTAAAAAATTTGATTAAAAAAAATTTTTAGAATAAAAACATTTGAATAATGCAAATTATTGAATTTAAGATTAATTTCCAGAACAAAATGAATGAACAGTACAAATTAAGGATTATAAAAGATAGAATTACCATACCAGCAGGATAGTATCTTTATAGTAAATAAGAGCGCTTCAATATGTATAATGGAAGATTTATAAGTTTAACTTAAATTATTAATCAGGATCTTTTTGAAAATTCACATCAGAATCTTCACTAATGGTGAATTTTCCGGTTTATATTAAACCTGGTCCAAAATTATGCCCCTTCATAAAGTCGAATCTCATATATTTCAACATCCCAGGAGTGGCAATTTATCCAGATACGAATACTCTGAATTATCTCTCCAGAATGAATATAAAAAGTTGAACCATCCTGCATGACTTCTGCTAGAGTTAAGTTAAAATCAGATTCATATGTTATTCCAAAGGTTAATCCACTAAGTAGATTTATACCATTATCAGTACCTCCAACAGTGGAGAAAGCTGCTGTTCCCCTATAGTCCATTTCATCTGTGGTTATGCCTATTCTTACCGGTGCCTCATCTGGAACAGAACCACCACTAAAATCATTTATTTTAAATTTTATGTAAATTTTTGTCTTATCTGTAACTGTATGAGTAAGATTTTGTCTAGCTTCAAATTTCAAATTTCCATTAGAATCATATGCAGTAGAGTAACTATGTATATTACCAGAAGAAATATCTAACTTTTGTTTATTAAGCTTGGCAAGGTCTATTGGAATAAAAAAGGTCCAATCTGCAAGATAATCTCCATCATTTTGATCATTTAAATAATCTGTTAAATCAGTTTCAGACGAATAAGTTCCAGAATAATTATCTATAAAATTTTCGAACTTATTATTAAAAATAATATTATTAGAAGGATTTAAGAAATTTATCTTAATTGATCTAACCAGACTAACGTTTCCTTTACTATCTGTTGCCTGTGCATTTAAAATATAAAGGCCACTTTTCATGGAAGAGTTAAAAGTAAGAATCCCTGAAAACTCTCCATCAGAAACTTCGTCATCTGTAAAAGTTAGTATATCTGGATTTTCTTGACACCAGACATGAACACTTTTTTGATCATCTGATATAGCCATAACCGTTCCTGCGACAGTAATATTGTAATCACTGATATAATTGGTATCAGATGGAGTCAATATATCAACAGCTATCTCTCGAATCCCAGTAAAAAATTCACACATTTGCATTGAATAAAGTGTAATTGCCAGTACTATAACTAATAAAATAGTACAAATAGCTTTATTTTTATTTTTCATAAAGCCTCCCCGATCTAATATCTATAGCTTATCAAATAAAAAGATCATTACCTCTGCTTTTTTTAAAATACAATAAAAAATTAAAGTAAAATTCATATTTATGTAAAAACTTACCTATTAAATTTTTATGTATTTTAATATATTATAGCCTATTTTTTTCTATTTTCAATTTTATGAAAATTTTTTCAAGATTTTTATAATAATGTCACTTCTTAAATAAGGTATTATTTTCGATAAAATTATTTTAAAGCCATATATACTACAAAGTAAGTAAACTTTCTTGAAAAGGCTTTAAAGCCCTAAAAAAGCGTAAAAGACTCTTATCTGCAAAAAAAGTAGAAAAAAAGATTCTTCATATAAGAGTAAAAGAAAAATCAGACCTTTTTAAGAGGAGAAACATTAATTAAGTATATTTTTAGCTATCAACCACAAATTACTATGAAAAATAAAAGATTTAGTCATCAAAGACATACAAAAAGATTGCAAAATAGATTTCAACCGAATTGTATCTAAATTTTTATTAATTCTGGACATAATTAAGATTTAAATAAATAGATTATAATTCGATGAAAAACTTTAATTTTATTAATATAAGAAATTTTATTTAGATCGATTTTAAAGCACGTTAAAAAAACAAATGAAAGTCATGCTTAAAACATGCTAAAAAAATTAACAAATAAAAGTTTTGCAGGATAAAGGTAAAGAATAAATTTAAGATTTAAAATATACTAGAATAAAACCTTTGATTTAGATCTAGAATAAAACATTATAGAAAATAAAAAAAGCCTGGCGACGACCAACTTTCCCACAAAGTTTCCCATGCAGTATCATAGGCGCGACCGTGCTTAACTTCTGAGTTCGGTATGGGATCAGGTGTTTCCACGGTGCCATGGTCACCAGGCTTGACATTAATTGTACAGGGTAGCAACTGTTTTGAATCAATTGCTTTCTGTACGATTTATTTATCTAATCTAGATAGCGTAAATAAGATTACAAGCGTAAGTAAGAGGGAAGAAAGCTAACAACAGATAAATAAGCGGCGCGTTACATGCCCGAAAAGAAAGGGGCAAGTCAAACGGTTTATTAGTATCGCTCGGCTGAATACATTACTGTACTTACACCTGCGACCTATCAACCAGGTAGTCTACCTGGAACCTTAAGGGATATCTAATCTTGGGGGAGGCTTCCCACTTAGATG
>JAAYUW010000010.1 GCA_012517545.1 Exilispira sp. | reverse complement strand
AATATTTCAAAAAAGGAAAGGGAAAGGCGTGTAATGCATTTTATTGAAGAAGTTGGACTCGAAGATAGGATTAAAAATAGACCATCTGAGCTTTCTGGTGGTCAGAGACAGAGAGTCGCTATAGCTCGAGCCCTGGTTACGAATCCTGTAATTGTACTTGCTGATGAGCCTACCGCAAACCTTGATAGCGAAACGGGTGAGAAGATTGTTTCTCTTATGAAAAAAATAAACGAAATTGAAAAGACGACTTTTATCTTTTCAACGCATGACCCTGATATAATGAATCACGCACAGCGAGTTATAAGGATACATGATGGTTTGCTGGTGAGTTAGACGTCACGGTGTTTGGGCTTAAAAGAAAAAAAAGGATATGCGATGGAAATTTTAAAGATAGCTTACCGTTCCATTTTAAGACATAAAGGTAAAATGATTGCAATAGCTGTACTTGTTTTATTTGGAACTTTTCTTATAACCTTTGGGCAGAGTTTTGTGGATTCAGTTAGTTATTATTCTGAAAAAGCCATTAGAGATAATTTCACAGGTGATTTGATGATATACAGTGAAAGATCAAAGGATAAACCTTCACCTTTTTCATTTTTATCTCCTTTGCAAACCATCCAGAATATTGATGATATAGAAAATTTTCTCTATAAAGATCCCTTCGTGGATTGTTTTGTTCCATATACACAAAATTTTGTTACTTTAGATTTTGGAATGGAACCTGTTGATGCAAAAAAAGAAAATAAAGCAGAAGATGATACCGAAGATTTTTCGATGAATATAATTATCGGGATGGACCCTGTAAGGTATAGGTCAGTTTTCAACAATATTGATGTTTTGCAGGGAAGTTTCTTCGGACTTGCCGATAATCCTGAGAAGACAAACCATAACGCTCAATATACTTCTGGCATAATGATCGAAAAAAGTGTGGCAGATTTGTATGAGAAAAAGTATGGTAAACCACTTGAAATAGGTCAGCAGGTTACCCTTGTTGCTTTTACGCAGGATGGTAGCATTAATGCTACAAAAGTTAATGTAATCGGTATATTTAACCATAGAGCTTTTAAAAAAGTTCTTCAGGGAACTTCGCTAATAGATATGAAAACATATTCACAGCTTTTTAATTTTGTTGGTTTTGAAACTTCCTCTTTGTCTGAAACTATGAACCAGGCACTCAGCGCAGAAAATGAGGAGGATATTTTTGCTGCATCAGAAGTTGATTTTACCGAACATATCAACTTTGACGAGCTAAAAGAAGTTAAGTTGAGTGGTTATACAATGATTGCTATAAAACTTAAAAAGGGGATTTCTCTTGAAGAAGGTTTAGCACACTTTCAAAAGCTTGGTCCCGAGTACAAATATAAGGTTGTCATGTGGAATGAAGCAGCTGGAGGTCTTGATAAGATATCATATACTATGAAGATCTTTATAATGATTACAACCACGCTAATCTTCATTATAGTAGGGATAATTATTATGAATACCCTTATTATAAATGTTAACGAAAGATACTATGAAATAGGGACTATGAGAGCCATAGGAGCCAGCAAAAATTTTATTCGAAACATGTTTATTACAGAATCATTTATAGTAAATCTTTTTGGCTTTTTAGCTGGTATAGTAATAGCAATTCCATTAAATATCTATTTTCATATTAAAGGTATGGCTATACCTAATATGCTCTCCGAGATATTGATAGGTGGCGGGAAACTCTATTTTGTTTTTACCCCTTCCCCATATATACTTGGAATATTGATTATAGTTATAATTTCTATTTTGGCTACTCTTTACCCTATAAGCATCGCCACAAAAATACCTCCTGTTAAGGCAATGTCTGAAAAGGTATGATTTTGCCGTGTTCGTTTTATTTTTATTATATAGAATAAGGGTAAATTAACTGAATAAATAGAAAAATTTTATTGGAGACAACGATGAATCTGCGTATAATTGGTGCAATTGCATTTAGAAATATATTTAGAGATAAAAAAAGGACATATTCCCTCGGTATTACATATGCAATTGTTACTATAATACTTCTTGCACTATTTTCTTTTACAAATGGAGTAGTCTTTAATTTCGGGAATAATCTTGCTAAATCTTTCGTTGGCCATCTCAATATCTTTGGAGAAACCAAAATTGATGGCAAGGTCTACTCTTTTATAGATAATGCTGCTGATTTAGAAAATAAGATAAGAAATGTCTTATCCTCTAAAGTTGAAATTTATCCCAGAGTATCTATGTTTGCAAGGATATATAACAAGGGATACTCCAAGGCATCTTCGATAGTCGGAGTTGACCTTAAGCGGGAAAAAGAAACTTTAAAATCACAGGTTAAGATAGTCGATGGCAGCTTTGATGATTTTCTCTCTGACAATACGGCTATATTATTACCAAAAGAGTTTGCAGATTATTTTGAATTTAAAGTTAAAGATCAATTTATTGTATCTACAAAAACAGTTTATGGAGCCTATAATACTGCAACATTCACAGTTGCTGCTATTTATGAAAGTATAAATCCATTCTCTCAGGCAACAAGTTACGCCCATTTTGATTATATAAGAACCGTTATGCTTATGCCTGAAGATTCCACTTCACAATTTTTAATATATACGGATTCTATAAAAGGTTCAGATGCAAAACGAGACATCCTCTTATCTTATCTTGGTAACAACTCAAATATGCTGGTTGAGAAACCTACAATAAAGCTAGAAGAAACGAGTTTCATGGTTGGTGGTGGTAAATCAAAGGAAAAGTTTCTTTCTAATCCTCAATATAAATATCATCTTACAATATTTACACTGGAAGAAATATTATCAGCGATGAATCAGATGATCAATAGCATAAGGCTTTTTGCAATAATTATAGCATCGATAATGCTTGCTGTTATAGCAATTTCACTTTATGTTAATATACGAATGACTATAAATGAGCAAATGAAAGAGATCGGCACCATGAGAACTATAGGTCTTGGTTCAAATGGTGTTGTTGTTTTGTATGTTTTTGAAAATATCTTTCTTTGCTTGATTTTTACAATAGCAGGAATTATTTTTGGTCTTTTTTTAATATTTCTTTTTACGAATGTCATTT
>JAAYUW010000122.1 GCA_012517545.1 Exilispira sp. | reverse complement strand
AGCCTTAAGCAAATATCAGGATGATTATAAAAATGAAACTCAAAAGCCAATAACAACAGAAATCACAACAATAGTAAATGGTTTTTAACAGACTAATAAATACATATCAGATAAATAAAAGTTTAACCTCGACAAAGATAGTATTTCTGGCTAATAATTACTTTTAATTATCAAATGATTAGACTTCCTTAATGTATTAGCTTTCTTTAACCTGGCAAGCGTCTATTTTTCTAAAAAAAGCATAATTTCCAAAAACTTATATTTTTTACAATTATCATCTATTTTATATAACTAAACTATTCCTTAGAATTATTACTAATTTTTTTTATTTTTCCAGGCAATGGCTCTACCTTTTTTGTCTGCATATTAGTTATATATTTCATGGTTACCCACCCAACCAGAAGCATAAAAACAAAAAAAATCCCATAAGAAATATACCAGGGAAGCTTACCAGTTATTGCTGTCCACTCAGACATCCCAAAAATACTTGCTATAAGGTTTAAAGGTAAAAAGATAATATTTATTATTGTTAAGTTTTTAATGAGAATATTCATATTATTATTTACTATACCAGATCTTGCGTCCATAAGTCCAGCAAATACTTGAGAATAAATTTCTGCCTGCCTGCTCGCCTGTTCATTTTCTATTATAATATCATCAAGGAAATCTAGATTTACATCTTTTTCATGATTTTTAAGGTAGTAAAGAAATTTTTTTAAAACAATGCTGTTGCTATCTATAGAATCAAGATAGTAGATCAAAATTTCACTTAAATTAAACATATGTAAAAGATACTGATTATCCATGGACTCATTTATTTTGCTTTGTATCTCCCTTGAAAGAAGTTTGATTATCTTTAGATGCTCTATAAAGTGCTTTATTGAAATATAAAGAAAAAATACAACAATATCATAAATAGAATTTGTTGAAAAAGGCATTTTTTCTCTAAAGTATGGAATAAAATCTTTTGAGATAAGTATCAACCTATTTTGTTCTATAAAAAATCCAAGAGATGATATAGAAAATGAAGACTGACCCCCTAAAGAAAGAGCGGTGGGAATCTTCCATATAAGTGATATTCTATCGTCTTCTATTTCAATACGAGAAACTTCATCAGGGTCGAGTGATGATTGAAGATTATATGAGTCTATATTTAATATTTTTTCAAGCTCTTCTTTTTCATTATCTGAAATTTCATAATAATAAAAAATAGGTCCATTGCCATCTTCAACCAGAGTATTTGCATTAATTTTGTATCTTATGAGCATAAAAAATCCTCATCTTTTTTTGCTGACTGTAATTGTAAATTCACCTTCAAGCAATATTTTTACATGAAGATGTTTATCCTCTTGTTCTATTATAAAATTATCTATGATCTTTGTGTAATTTTTGTCAAATATTTCTATTAGAAGGTCATCACTGAAATAAATCTCTGGTAAAAAAATCACTGTTGAATTACCAGAATTTGGATTGTTAAGTAATTTTAAATAAAATATTTTGTTCTTACTATCAAATTTCATAACTAAAGGCACACCAGATATCTTTTCTGCATAAGGCCTGACAAATC
The DNA here is from genome assembly GCA_012517545.1 of Exilispira sp. GTDB lineage: Bacteria > Spirochaetota > JAAYUW01 > JAAYUW01 > JAAYUW01 > Exilispira. The sequence continues at coordinate 4,066 of JAAYUW010000122.1, read as the reverse complement.
CTTTTGTAGCCCTCTTTCCAAGCTTATCCTGTTTACAGTATATTGAAAAATCCTCACGATTCCAGTTATCTCCATACTTATGATTATTTGAAGCAGAATAATTCCATATGGTTGCAGATAAAAGATTTTCATCAATAGCATCGTAATACATAGATAAAGCCATTGTTTGAGAATAAAAAGTTCCAGTTAAATATGATAATTTGCCAAATAGATCAAAAGGAACTCCAAACTCACCAAGTAAAGTAGGCATGTTAGCCATTTTTTCTTTAGTGATTTTTTTTATATCAAAAAGCTGGTCAGAAAAGCTTTTTATTACATTCCTTTTTCCAAATACAAATTTGCGATTATCAGCTCTAATCGAAAAAAAGGGGAAAAACATCCTTGTTACCATAGTAGCCCCGTCATACCAGTGAAAAGCATGCACAAGATTGCTAGCCTCACTATTATCAAATGAAGGATATTTTTCCTGAGGAACTCCCTCTATAAATACCAGCCATCGATCATTAATGGCTAATAATTCTTTTTTAAAATTGAGTATAAATGGTTTCAAAAATTGGTTACAAAAATCCACCTTTTGATCTTTTAATTTTTCAAAGTAATCCGGTTTTAAAAGTTCTATGACACCTCTTTCATCAGACCATACCCCAGCTTGTTTCCAGGGACAGGTAAAACCCTCTTTGAATAAATTTGCACCATTTTTATTTATTATTTTCTTTCCCACAACAAGTCGACCAAATATACCTTCTGAGTAGTTGTTAACCTTTATTGGATGCCCGGAGGCTGATACCATACTTTCAAAAGGTGTCGGTATTGCACCTTTTGCAAACGCACAATTTTCAAGCTTTGAGAGATCTTTAAGCCCAATAAAACCAAAATGAGGTTCATTCATTGAACCAAAGCCAATAATTGATGGATTTAAACTTAGCTTATTTGCAAGCTTCATAATTGCCGCTATATACCTTCTTTGAAGCCAATCCTGTATATTTTCACCTTTAATTGTTAAAAAAGGAGCAAATGTATTTCCTCCGAAAAAAAGTGTGAACATAGTTGCTGTAGCGTATCTATTATGATTTGTAACCCAATTCATCTTTTTCATTTTCTTGCCTGATGTTTGATGAAGCAAAGCTGCACAAGTATCTGCTATCTTAGATACATCCATCCCGATACTTTCCATTGCATAAGCTGGAGCTCCATCACCGCCAGAAAAACGACTGAAAAGATCCTGATGAGGATCTATATATATTTTAAAACCATAATCTGAGGCTTTTGATATGATTTGACAAACATATTCAAGATACTGTTCATCGTAATTATCAAGTTCAGGTTCGATGGCTTCCCATGTCACAACAAAGCGTAGAAAATTAAAACCCCAATCTTTCAATATTTTAAAATGATAATCAGCTTCGTTTAATGGAAAAGGGCGGTTTAAAAAAGTTATTTCACCATCAAGTCTTAAACTATCTTTAAGATGAGTTGAACCATCTGGTATAGTGGGTATTTTTGAGTCCCCACCAAGGTTGCATCCCCTAAAGAATACTACGGTTCCATCATCATCATGAATATAACCATCTTTTAGATACATGGTTGCCTCTTTATATATAAAATAGATAATAAATTTAACTGTTTGCTTAATTTTATATTATTTTTATAAAAAAATTAAAAAATATTTCTTGATATTTATAACAGCAGAAAGTCGAAAATCCGGGAGTAATTCTGATGCCACCATTGAGCTGCTAGCTTTATTGTACTGTTAATACTTTTTCTACTTTTACCCACAATTTTCGTTGTATGGTTTAGCCTTGCAAACAAGGGGAAGAATCTATTTTTTTCTCTATTTGCCTAAAGTTAATTTTGAAAAGCCTATCATAATAATATTCAAATGTTTCCTTATTTAAAATAAAGAAGATAATTTAACGGATTAACCTAAAATAGGAACCTTTAAAATTATAAATCAGAGGATAAAAATAGCAATCAAATAGTTTTCATAAAGTTTTGAATATAAAAAAGTACCTATAAAAGATATGATCTGTTATTCCTGGTTTCAAAAAGCAATAATCAAAATTTGTTTGAATTTGATATTTTGAATAAATATTTAGTAATGTTTTCCAAGTTCTATTTCAATACTTGAAATCAGGTAATTTTTTATAGCTGGAATTGTCTTTCAATCATTGAATTAGCAGATTTTAAGCAAAATTAGCCCATAGCGGAATCGAACCGCTATCACAGCCTTGAGAGGGCTGCGTCCTAACCTTTAGACGAATGGGCCATATTATTTTTCGCTGAATAATGCAGTATAATTGGATTTTGCATTTTTAGATTTTAATATATATTTTCGGGGATCTTAAGTTTAAATTTAAATTTGTTATAAAATCATGCCCGAACTTTGCACTTCTGCGCTTATAATTTATATATAACACCATAAAACATGGATGTCACTTATGTAAAGAACTTGTAACATATAATTTTATTTTGTAAAGAGGATAATTCCCTTACTGATCAATTTCAAATCAATATAATATTTTCTTCAGGCTCGATATTTTAGCTAAAAAGTGTGTATTAGCCTTTTAACCAGGTTTTTATATCTTTAAAAGAAAATTTTCTCCCACTCATTAAAATTCCGATAGGAAATATCCTGGATGCAATAAGCATGGAGATAATAATAAAAACTAAAAGCAATGAAATGGATAAAATTATTTCAGAAATACTCACTGTCGATGAGATTATCCTCACAAACATAACTATAGGTGAGGTCATTGGAAACAGAGACATAGCCACTACTAAAGGAGAAGATGAGTTTGTGACTATAGGCGAAATCATGACAAGAGGAATAATTAAAAAGATGATAAAAGGCCAAGCAAGCTGATCAAGATTTTGTTGATCATCTGATGCGGCACCAGCTATTGAATAAAGAGCAGCATATAGAAAAAAACCAAGAAGAAAAAAGATAATCAAATATGCAAGATACTCTATCTGAAAAGGAAGAGAAAAGTTGACATTTACAAGGGGACCTATGAATTTTAAGAAAACTAAACCCATGCTTATCCAGATAAAATATTGCAAAAGAGCAGCAATCCCCTGACCGAAAATTTTTCCGTATAGTATATTAAGTGGTTTAGTTGAAGATAAAAGAACTTCTATAGTTTTTGATGTTTTTTCCGTTAAAACAGCTCTACCTATAGATTGACCATACAAAAGAATAGTCATATATACTAGTAATGAAAATCCAATACCTGTCATCAAGACTGTGAGAAAATCCTGTTTTATTTTCCCTTTTTCACTTATCTGTTTTACAATAATTTCTGGTTGAACAACCAGTTTTTGAACTAAACCAGGGTCCATGCCATTTTCGACAAGTCTTAACGACGAAAGAACCTGTTGCAATACATACTGCACTGTTCCAACTGTTGTAAAGTCTGCAACATCTTTAAGAACAAGCTCTACTTTATTGCTTTGCATAACATCAGCATTAAGATATAGATACCCATCAATTATTTTACTTGATGTGGCAAAGTCAAAGAGACTCACCATCGCATTTCTATCATTTTTATTCCTGGCAATATCTATCTTTTCCTGGATATTTTTATTATCTCTATATTTTTTGTTCGAGTTAAGAAGCTCAATAAACTGATCTTCATTTAAAACTTTAATAGAAGTTTGCTTTAAAGATGCTGTGACAAGATCAACTATGTTTACAGGATCTCCTGAAACAACCAGAGTAACAGCTTTTGTAATATTTGTTGTAAGTATTGAAGGCAGGATAGAAATAGCAAATAAAAAGAAAGGACCGAGTATAGTCAAAACTATAAAGGTTTTATTCATTGCAAATACTTTGAATTCATGCTTGAAAATTATAATAAATTTCTTCATAAAAACTCCAGTTTATCGCTTTGTTTATCAACAAAGCTATCGTTTATAGTTCACTTTCATCTTCTTTAACAAGTTTAACAAAGATTGAGTGAAGTGAAGGATTAACTATTTCAAACTTATTTATTGAAATCTTATCAATAAGAAAAGCCAATGCTTGATTAGGAGTGACATCGTCTTTAAGTTCAATCTCCACCCATTT
>JAAYUW010000121.1 GCA_012517545.1 Exilispira sp. | reverse complement strand
GTAAAGTTTTTAATCTTTTAAGATTCTTAAATTTTGCATTATATTATATCAGATATTTTTTTATAAGATAAATATTATAAAGTTTTAGCAATAATGGTCTGGTGAACTTGGGATAAAACTGATTAAATATATATGAAATAATGTATAAACTACCTCGAAAAAGTCTAAATGATAAAAAAGTGAAAAATATAATGTTGAAAATTAAAAAATCCCACCTTTATATAGTAGATCCATTACTGGTATTCTAAAATAGGATATTAGTTTCGATAAAATTATTTAAAGACATATACTGAAGAGCATAACTTACCTTAAAAAGCGTAAAAGGATAAAAGTATAAGAAAACAAAGTTATTCTTAATAAAGGATATTATAAATCTGAAAAAAATAAAAGTTAATATTTTAATTGATAATAATAAAATCGAGAATCTCAAGCTTAAAGTTCAAATCTTTTGGAGAATCTTCATTTATCGCCGTTTTTGAAACCATCTTCACATATCCAAAATTTTTATCAAAATTTGCTGTTATGAGAAAAAGATTTTCTGGTTTATATTTATAAGATAGGCTGGCTAGCTGGAACAAAAACATCATATTAAAATTCCTATAAGGTTCTTTTGATAAAATATCCCTATCTTCAATGATTTTTGATTGATTTGTAATGATTTTTACGATTTTGTTATCTTTTATCCATACCTGCCAGAGACCAGAAAGAGGGCTAAAAGATTGATATGAAGCAGTAATTTTATAGGATTTGATATCCAAAGAGGACCATAATGCTAAAGCTTGAGAAAATAGATTGTATGCATTTTGATTGATTTCGTAGAGTGAATCTTCGCTTGTGTATTTCTCAATATTATATTCGCTTTTGCATCTGGCAGAGAATAAAAAGCAAAATATGATGATAATAGTAATAATAAAAAAATATTGTTTTTTCATACATCTTAATTATAACAAAAATTAAAAAATTAGAAGGAAAATTTTTTGAAGTTTTGTTAGTTTTTATACCTATTTATGACTTTTTAAGTTTTGCAGTACTTTTACCATTTTTGAAATGGATATGAAAGTGAATATAAATGCAAAGAGTAACCACTTATTCCTGTATTTTGTTCAAATTGATATACTTAATTAAATTAAGGTGCTATGGATTAGGTCCTTATTTAGTTAAGATAAGTACGAAATAAAAAAAAGCCCCGGAGATTTGATATAGCTATTATAGGTTTTAAAATCTTTAAGGGCTTTTTTTATTAAATCGTACTAAAAATTATTCAATTAAATATTATAAAAGGGTCTAATAAATTTTGATTGTACAGTTATCATTGGTAGAAATAGTTAAAATTTCAATTGTAACATTAGAAGAAAGCGTTGGTGAATGATTATACTCTCCATCGCCAGGATAATATTTAGAATTTGGGTTTGTCAGGTCAGAAAGTATTATCCCAATAACGCTAAAAAAATCGTCACTAGTTCCAAAATCTTCATCAGGATATGGAAGCCAGAGTTGCCATCCATTATCTGCTTCAACTATTTCAACTGCGTGGTGATAAGAAGTTCCATCATTAGGTCCATATCCATCAGGTTCAGCATTTCCTTCAGCAGATTTAAATATTGTTTCGTCTACACGGTATATAAGCACACCACCATTAGCTGGTATCGGAAGAAATTCAAGCCATGGGCTAGCTGTTTTTGATAAAAATTCAACTATAAGATTCTGGTATTGTTCATCTGCAGCACCTGGATTCAGTACAACTTTTATATAATTTTCTGATGATCCTAAAATTGGATATAGTTTGAAGTTATCAAGAGTACTTCCAGCGTTGACTATATGTGGGCTATTCCACTTTAGATACTCTCTTTCCCAGGAAGTAAGAGGTGCTGGACGTTCACCTATACCGTTTTGACCAAGCCAACTTCCGCTTGCCATAAGTGAAAAATCTCCCAACCCATCAGTCTCATATGTTGTATCGTAAAGATCTGGAAGACCTAGTGTATGTGCAAATTCATGAGCAAATACTCCAATAGATGAATCACCAGGATTTAAAACATATTCAGGTTGTAATGTATAAAACAAAATTAACTTATTATCCAAATAAACATAGCCAGGGCCATCATTATTCAGTATATTTGCTGCTAAAAGATTCCATTGATGAGACCAGATATAATCTGGACCAAAACCGGTTTCTTCTCCTGGTCCTGCATGTACTACCAGGATAGAATCAACCACATCATCATCATCATCATTATCATATTTCGAGAAATCAATTTTTGCAAAATTATTTGCCAAATTGACCGCTTCTGCTACTAGCGATGCAGGATGGCTATCAGATAGATTGACATCATCATTTTCTCCATAATATTTATAATTTTCCGATACCGTGAATGGACCAACTATATCAAAATTTAAATTTAGTTGTTCATTAGACATATCTAAATAATATTGTTTCATACTATACTCTGAATCCTGAAGTAAATTTTTATAAAAATTTGTTTTCGGGTTAGATGTATAGTTTATATCTACTGGATTGGGACAACCATACAAAAAGAAGATTGAAAAAAAACATAAATAAAAAAATAGCAATCTGGAAAAATTTAAGTTTGCTCGAGTTTTTTTAGGAAAAGTTTTAAAGAT
>JAAYUW010000120.1 GCA_012517545.1 Exilispira sp. | reverse complement strand
TCTGAAAAAGAATATTTTTATTTATTGCTAAGTTTTTTTTCTAAAGAAAATTTTTTGATTTTATTTAGTTTCTGTTTATAATAAATATTAAGTTTAGTTTATCAGATGAAATAAAACTATGATGAAAAGCACAATGAAAAAGTTGAAAACAGGTAGTTTGTTAGAAACAATTTGCAATACTCCATTGATAAAATTGACCAACATTACAAAAAACCCGAAAGTAAAAATTTATGCAATGCTTGATAAAAAGCTTACCATAAGCGACGAAGATGCTTTTAATATGTCAAGACTTCTCGCGATAAAAGAAGGGTTGCTTGTAGGTATGTCAAGTGGAGCAGCAGTTGCTGGAGCGATAAAAATAGCTGATAGTATAAAAGAAGGTACGATTGTTGCGCTATTACCGGATAGAGGAGAAAGATATCTTAGCTCTATGCTTTTTAGATCTATATGCGCAAAATGTCCACCTTGAAGATAATCAAATTTTTTATAATATTGGATTATTTTAAATAATGTGTTATTAAAGTAGAAAATATAAAAGATGAAAAATTAAAAAAGAGAAAAGGAAATACGATGTTACCTTTTATTTTGAAAAATCTTTTTAACAAAGATCGCTTTGTTCTATCGTTTTTCCCTTTATATTCTGGTTTTCGGCAAGCCAGATATCCTGGGAAAACCAATATCCCTGCATTTTTTGTCTCTTATTTATTTCAATTTAAAAAATCAAATGTAGATTCAGAAAATATCAATAAAAAATCCACTTTATTCTGGTGGGCGGTCTAACCGCCCAAAATATTTTTAAATAAATCATTCCATTTATCTTTAACTTTTATCTATGTTCAGAAAATTTTAAATTAATCTTAGGTTATGTTTTCTATATTAACGCTTGTCCTTTAATATCCTTATAACAATACTATTCGATGAATGAATAATTGTTTTATTAAAAGAAAACCAGTAAGATTATTTTATGAGACATTTATTTTATAAGTATTATTGATAGTTTTCTATTAGCATATTATATGAGCATTATCGCTATCATTTTATGAGTGCGATATTTGAGTATTATTAATTAAAGGACATCATTAATATATTAGTAAAAATAATTTATATTTTAAGGAGATATCAAATGTCAAGATATTTATCAAGAAATGAAAAACATCTGCCCGATAAATTTTACAATATTAAGGCGGATCTTACTGAACTTCCATTACCGCCATTGAATCCGCAGACCAGAGAGCCATTAAATCCATCAGATCTTGAACTTATTTTCCCCAAAAGTTTTATAGCTCAAGAAGTTTCGATGGAAAGATATATTCCAATACCGGAAAAAGTGCAAGAAGCTTATAGTATTTTCAGGCCTACCCCTCTTATATATGCCTCCAGGCTGAAATCATATATTGATACACCTGCTAACATATTTTACAAGTTTGAAGGTGTTAGTCCAACTGGAAGTCATAAAACGAACACAGCTCTTATGCAAGCATATCTGGCTAACCAGGATGGTATAGATACACTCTCTACTGAAACAGGAGCGGGACAGTGGGGGACTGCATTGGCGTACGCAGGTTCTATTTTTGGAGTCAAAGCCAGAGTCTTCATGGTAAGAAGTAGTTTCAAGCAAAAACCCGGTCGTAAAATAATGATAGAACTATACGGTGGGGAGGTCAGCGAGAGTCCTGGTCCAACAACAGAAGCTGGACAAAAATATTATAAAAATAACCCCGATCATCCAGGTAGTTTGGGGATAGCTATTTCGGAAGCAGTTGAAATGGCTATTAAAAATCCAAATATAAAATATTCTCTAGGATCGGTATTGGATACTGTCCTTATTCATCAATCGATTATCGGACTTGAAGCAAAATCTCAACTTGATGAAATAGGTGTTGAACCAGATTTGATAATCGGTTGTGTTGGTGGCGGATCAAATTTTGCAGGAATAAGTTTTCCTTTTATTAGAAGAAACTTAAAGGAGAATGCTAAAACACAATATCTGGCCGTAGAACCAGAAGTGTGTGCATCTATAACTTCTGGAAACTTAAGATATGATAATGGAGATGCAGCAGGATTAACACCTTTTTTATACATGTATACTCTCGGTAGGGAGTTCATTCCACCATCTATTCACGCTGGTGGGCTTCGTTATCATGGTATGGCTCCACTTATCAGTCATCTGGTAAAATCTGGATTTATACAGGCTAAAGCATATTCTCAGGATAAAGTATTTGAAGCTGCTAAAATATTTCTTAATACAGAAGGTATTCTTCCAGCGCCAGAATCAGCTCACGCTATAGCCGCAGTAATTGATGAGGCATTGAAGGCAAAAAAGAAAAGATGTCCCATTAATATATTATTTAATCTTTCAGGACATGGGTTTCTCGATATCAGTGCTTACGAAAAAAAATAAAGCTTAAAATTTGGATCTAAGGGGGATAAAGCAGAGGCTTTTTCCCTCTTTTAAATTGATCTTATTTATCAATGTTTATAAATATAAAAGATGTTTATAAATATAAAAAAGCAAATCAGGCTCTACATTTTTGCATGGTTGCATTTTATATATGAATAAACCTGAAATTCTGTAACGCTCCAAAAACTCTTGGTCATAAATGAGAAGATCAATTTGTCGGATAAGACTAACTTAAAAAATATAAAAATTTTACGACTATTTTCTTGACAAAAATCATAATTTTTATTACCTTTTAATCAAATAAAAGTGACACACATGTCACTAAAAAAAGGTAAAGATGCCAAAGGTTGTTGATTACGAGCAACGAAAGAAAGAAATTACATTTAAAGCCCTGGAAATGTTTTCAAAGAAAGGTTACAATCAGGTTAATCTTTTAGAGATAGCTAAAAGCTGTGGTATGACCAGAACTGCTATTTATCGTTACTATAAAGATAAAAGTGAGATTTTTACTTCTGTTATTAAGTTTTTTCTGGATCAAACACTGGATACCATGGAGAAAATAGCTTCAAAAGAGAATGTTGCCATTATTGACAGGATATTTTACATCTTTAAAGCTCTATATGAAGGATGCATGACTAACCGTTATTCATCTTTTTTGCTTTTTGATTTGTGGCTGCACTCAAGCATAGAAAATAACATACCTGTAAAAAATATTAAGAATGACTATACAAAAAGAATATACAAAATATTTGAAGATCTTATAGAAAAGGGTAAGAATAATGGAGTTATTAAAGATTTAGAGACAAGATCGATGGCTACAGCTCTATTTTCTTTGCTTGGTTCTTACCTCATGCAAAGTGTTCTAAATAAATATGTTGATTCCGAAGATATTTTTAAGTCTATAAAAATTCTATTATTAGGGTTGCAAAGTTAGTCTTATCTGCAATAAAATTACTCTTTTATAAAACGATTTTGATAAAAATTATTACATAAAAAGAACAATTTGTTACAGGATTTATCAAGACTGACTTTGATAGAATGATACTTGTAAAAATTATAAAAATGCAAACTGGTGTATAATAACCTTATTGTTTTAATAAGCGAAAAGGAGCTATGTATGATCAGTAGCAAAGCAATTACAAGGTATCTGGGAAAGAAAACATTAAGCATGATCGAAAAAGATCCAGAAAAAGGTATCTTAAAAGCTATAAATTTTGTCAATCCATTTATTAAATCAAAAAGTACCAGACAATACCTGACAGACACTAAAAGAGCCTTAGAAGATGAAAAAAGTAGTTATGCCAATATGGTAAGAAAGATTTTTACGGAGTTAAGTCCAGCTACAAGAAAGTCTCTTGTTAATAATTTCGCAATAAACAGTTTAATATACGGTATTGCAAAAACTAAAAAGCTGAAAGAAAGATATGGCTTTAACTTTCCATGGGTTATTTTGATGGATCCAACGAGCGCATGTAACCTTAAATGCACTGGTTGCTGGGCTGCAAGTTACTCACAAAAGGCAGAACTCGATCTTAATACCCTTGATAACATAATAAAGCAAGGGAAAAAACTCGGGATCTATTTTTATATTTATTCTGGTGGAGAACCAACTATAAGAAAGAAGGATCTACTTTACCTTGCAAAAAAACATCATGATTGCTATTTTATGGCATTCACAAACGGTACTCTTGTTGATAAAGAGTTTGCAGACCAGCTTGGGCAGCTTGGTAACTTTGCTTTAGCTTTTAGTATAGAAGGTGTCGAAGAAGCCACAGACTTTAGAAGGGGAAAGGGAACATATAAGAAAGTTATTGAAGGCATGAACAATATGAAACAAGCTGGAGCATTGTTTGGCTTTAGCACATGTTATCATAGTAAAAATGTTTCTCAGGTTGGAAGTGCAGAGTTTCTTGACTACCTTATAGAGCTGGGTTGTAAATTTGGTTGGTACTTCACGTACATACCAATAGGAAAAGACGCTACAGTAGATCTTCTTGTAAATGCTGAACAAAGGGAATACATGTACCATTTTGTCAGAGAAATGAGAGCAACAAAACCAATATTTTTGATGGATTTCTGGAATGATGGCGAGTATGCTGGTGGTTGTATAGCAGGTGCAAGAAGTTATATACACATTAACGCAAATGGAGATGTTGAACCCTGTGCTTTTATACATTATGCCAACATAAATATAAAAGAAGTTTCTCTTTTTGAGGCTTTAAAATCTCCACTTTTTGCTGAATATAAGAAAAACCAGCCTTTTAACGAGAATCATTTACGCCCATGTCCTTTGCTTGACAATCCTGAAAAACTTGTTGAGATGGTCAACAATTCAAATGCATATTCAACAGAGGTTCTACAAAAAGAAAAGCCAGAGGAGATATATAATAGAACCATTAAAACTTCGCAAAAATGGGCGATAGTTGCAGATAAACTATGGAAAAAAAGCAAAAATAAGCAAGAGGAGCATGAAAAAGCATTTGTGAAAAATAAAGCATAGGTTATGTATATCGCATATATACTATGGTATAATAATTAGAGTAAAAAAAGAACATTTTCGATTGGGAAGTATAGAAAAAAAAGCAAAGATTTCTGCACCTGGTTTGGGAGAAACCTTAAATTTTAACTTTTACGAAGTATCTGCGCTGAAGTTAAATAATTATATTGAAGATCAAGTAACCTGTGGGTCATAAAATAATAAAAAATAATATAGGTTAATTACCTTGAATAAAGTGAATCTTAAAGTTATCTGTACTTATAAAAGAAATAATGTGATCTAATGGCTTTCAACAAACTGAATCTTGACACCATTTGGGTCCTTGATAAAGATAAACCTTACAGCAGGATTTGGCGAATGAGGACCATCAATCTTTGTGATACCATGTAGCTTTAGTTTCTGGATCATATCATCGAGAGATAATGTTTCAAAGCCGAGGGATATGTCGTTTCCATGTACAGGTTGCGGGATCTTCTTGTTGCAAATCAACTCGATCTTGACATCTGTTAAATCGCTCGATAAAAAAGATATCTCAATATTTTCATCAGGTTTGTATCTTTTACTAACCTTTAAGCCGACAACTTTCTCATAAAAATCAATCGATTCTTGCATATCTTTTACTGTTAGTGTTACCCAGCAAAGTTTCATTTTTATCCTCCTCGTATAATTACCTTTCCTTAAATATTAACATTAAAACTTAAACTAAATATTTTTTGCACAGGATATGTAAATTGTCTTGTAAAAATTTAATTGTCTGTTAATTATTCTACATCAATAGTATGAAAATTTATATATGATTATCTGTTATATTTCTAGTTGTTTTTTATTGTTCTTCTTTGTTCAATATAAAAGTGAAGATTCATTGATATTGCGCCCATAGCTCAATTGGATAGAGCATCAGATTGCGGATCTGAAGGCTGGGTGTTCGATTCACCCTGGGCGCGTTTTTCAATCTTCATAAATGGTATAAACACAAGCGAAATGATGACTATCACAGCACCTATCATAAAGACAACCTCATAACCTAACTTTTCCCATAATATTCCCCCAATAATTGGCATAGCTACTGCTGCTATATGGTTCATCGTTACCCCCATGGATAAAGTGGGGCGAAGCTCGTTTTTAGGGACAAGTTTACCTATATAGGAAGTTAAGCTTATACTACCAAGGTATAAAATATTATCTATAGTATAGCAGGCTATCAAAAGCCATATATTGTGGAAAAATGCATAACCTATAAAGACAAAAAAAACTAAGAAATAACTTATAAAAAGAACCCTGCGTTCGCCATATCTGTCAATAGAATATCCGATAAAAGGGCTGAAGATAATGACCATGATAGCATTAAAAAGCATGAGAATGGCCGTATAGCGTATTTGCATCTTATACACTTTAACAAGTACAAAGAGTGCAAATGTTATAAATACCTGCTTTCTGCAACCTTCTAAGAAAGTCAAAATGTAATAAACCCAGTACTTTTTTTTCACTATTATTTTTGGTTTTTCAATATATCCAAGATTCTTTGGTAGAGATAAGTAACAAATTGAGGCAATTAAAAGTGAGATAGCGGATAAGACGAAAGCCATCCTATATGAAAGTTTCTTTCCAAGAATTATTATTATTGCCATAGAGATAAACTGACCAACAAAGTTGAATCTTTGAACTCTTCCCAGCATCTGACCCTGCTTATTTTCCTTCGCTAAAAATATCGCTATTGCGTTGGATACGGGAAGATGTATGTGTAAACCGAGGCTCCCTATAAAACCTATCAGAAGAAGCTGATGCCACTCTGTTATTCTCGAATAGAAAAAATATCCTGCTGCCATCAGCAAAGTTGCAAGCGCAGCAAGATACTGTTCTTTTAAAAACATTAAACGCGCTATCACAAAAACAGCTATAATACCTGGACTTTCACGCAGTGATTCGTATATACCAAGCTGATCTGCTCTTATCTTTAGCTCTTCAGCAGCAAAATTGTTGAAAACACCTGTTTGCAAGGTTGAACCTATATAGGTAAAAGTCAGGGCTATTAAAAAAATTGTTGTTGGTGAGAGTGATAAAGGTTTTAAGTTTTTTAAAGTTTTCAACTCCGGGTTCTCCTGTGAAAAATGCAGTAAAATATGAAGAATATTAATCTACCAGGAATATATAAGTTGTAATTAAATATAGACTAACAAAAGGAAAAATAATAGCAATAAAAAAACCTCCCGAACAGGGAGGTTGAATCTAAAAAATTAAAAAAGACTAACCTGGAAAGATGTTAGAAAAATCGCTTGAAAAAGTAATACTCCATGAACTATCTTCAACAATAAAATCATTTACATGAGACTCAACACTACCTGAAAAAGTGAAATCGTAAACATCGTTATCATCATCATCAGCATAGAGGAAACTTGCTGAATACTTTGCATCGAATGTTATATCCTGAGTGTTATTATCTTTAGTAACTGTTAGATTTCCATATGCAACAATATCTCCTTCAAGTCCACCAGTTATTGATGATAGAAAAAATGCCAGGTAAACTGTACCATCTAAAATATAGGTTATGCCATCGAATGTAACCTCACTGCTGTTATATGTTAAAGAGAGATAAGCAAAAGATTCTGAACTTGTAATATCTGAGTAAAAATGAGAGGCTGTGAAGTCGTTGCGCTCCCCAGACTCCAATGTTATAGTTCTTGATGCAATAAATTTTGTTTTATTCTCATCTCCTGC
>JAAYUW010000119.1 GCA_012517545.1 Exilispira sp. | reverse complement strand
TTTTTAGCCCATATTTCCAGGCTATTTTTAAAAGGAACTATTGGTAAAAGACAGACTTCAGTATCAGCGCTCATCTTATAGTAACCAAGATCTTTATTTTCACTTTCACCATATTTTTGATTTAATTTCTCAATTAATAAAGAATATAGTTTTTCAAGTGGTGCTCTTGTATAAGCATCTTCACACTCAAAACTGACAAGAAAATAAATTAGATTTTTTTGATAATCGAAGTATAGATATAATTTTTCTTTTAAAAAATTTAACTTTTTTTCAGCATAAATAAAAAATTTGCCATTGATAGAAGAAATTTCTTTTTCTTCGATGTTATAATTGCCACTTTTGAGCTTTCCAAGTGTTGTAGCATAGTTTGAATTGAAATTAATAAATGAATATGCAAAATTATTAAGTGAAACAGCTGCAACCTTTGCAGAAGTCGAAGAAGAAGTAGAACCAGCCTGTGTCGCCTGGCTTGTAGCTTGCTGAGCGGATAGATTTTCAGTATAAAATGCGAAAACTAAAATAAGAAAAAACACAATGATTCTATTTATTTTTTCAAATTTAGCCTTTTTCATAAATACTCCTGATGGATATCATAAATCTAAATTAAACTTAATATTGCTTTTAGGATTTTTTTTGCCAACATTACTTTAATTATAATCGACATTTAAATAGGCAAAAATTATATCTTTGCTTGAATAGATAAAATGTGCTTGTTTTAATTAAGCTTTTTCAGGTTATTAGTTTTTATAAATAAGTATAAATAATAAAAGGTATAAATAATAAAGATAAAACTAAAGAGTTTTGTTGAAATTTCTCATACTTCTGGTTAATATGTGCTTTCTAAGCTCTTTACAATCTTTTTTTGCTAGCTTAGCCATAAAAACCAGTGAAAAGCGAGAAGCTAATTTTCCGGATAAACCAATTTTTTAAGTCAATATGTCATTTTGTAATCTCGTTTTTGTCTTTATCATTAAAATATTTAAGAAATGCAAGTTTTAACTTTATAAAAACAGGTACACAAAGGCCTACTGTAAGAAATCCAGTCAAGAAGTATCGTGTGATCCTGAAGTAATCCTGTTCAACAAGTTTTTCCGGGATTAAAATACCAAATAATGCTTTCAAACCAAATCTTGAAATTAAGTAAAAAGAGATGCCAATGAGAATTCGAGATAATGCTTTGAAAATGCCTTTAGAATATTCTATTTTTGAGTCTCTATACAAAAATCCCATAAGTAAATAACCAGAATTAAGACCCACAAGAAAACCAAGGTTGCTTTTATCAAAATATACAGGAACAAAAAGCAAGATAAAGGGAAGAAGTACAAAAAATAATATAAAGAGAATCAGATTCGATAATTTATTAATAAAATAAAAAGGAAGATTTGAATTATTCGATAGTTCGTTTTTAAGTGGTATATAAAAAAGAAGCGTTATAGATAGCCCTAAAAATATACCAGCTGTTATATCTATCGGGAAATGGACACCAAGATATAATCTTGATAATGTAACCAGTGCAATCGAAATAACTGCAACTAGTGTAAACCAGTTTTTTCTTACTGTTAAAGCCAGGCTGGTCATCATTGATGTAATAGCTGAAGCATGTCCAGAAGGAAAAGAAAAAGAAACAAGGCCATTTTGAACTTCCTTCATGATTGAAAAGTCGAGATTTTTGATACTCTCATACTGGATAAAAGGTCTTGCTTCTCTAAAAGTGTTTTTTAAAATGTCAGTTGTTAAAAATGTCCAGAATGTTGCCTGTAAAATATAAAATCCCTTATGAAAAGATACTCCGAAGATATAGATACAGATAATAATCGTAATACCAACCTCATAGCCAAAGAAAGTTATGCCGTTCATAATGTAAGTAAGAAAATCATTACTAATTTTTTGAAGAAATAAAATAAGATCGGGTGAATTCATTTTGTCTCCTGTATATTTTCTTTAGTCACTTAACGTCGTGAAAAAAGTAAATCATTTTCTATTTTATAAAAAGTGCAATACTAATAAAACAGATAATTTATAAAATTAAAATTTCAAGGTTAATTTCTTAAAATTTGTATGCTTTTCGTTCTTAAAATTTTAGGTATCTGGTTAATTTGCATTTTTTATCATTAAATGGCGAGGTATATAACATAATATATTAAGCTTTGTTTGTATGGCAAAAGAGTAGTTATTTAATCTGTAGCCTTATTTAGTTGCATAAAAAAAGTAAATAGTTAAAATGAGAAGTTTTATTGATATTTTTCTAAAAATTAGTTCAAAACTCTTTAATTCTTGACAAACTTGCAATGGTTAATATATTCAAAGAAAAAAAGGAGCAGGGAATGAAAATATCAAAAAGAGGGCAACTAATGCCTTCATCACCTATCAGAAAACTGACACCTTATGCAGATGCTGCCAAAGCAAAGGGGATCCAGGTCTTTCATCTCAATATTGGGCAACCTGATATTGAAACTCCTAAGATAATGTGGGATACCATAAAAAATTTCAGTACACCTGTCCTTGAATATGGACCTTCCAATGGATTTTTATCTTTAAGAGAAGCTGTTTGCCAGTATTTCCAGAATTATAAAATTAACTTAAACCCTTCGGATATCTGTATAACGATAGGTGGTTCTGAAGCTATAATGTTTGCTATCGACTCCATTTGCGATCCAGATGATGAGATAATTGTGTTTGAACCTTTCTATGCAAATTATGATGGTTATGCTCTTAGCGCAAATGTTAAACTTGTTCCAATAACTTTAAAAGCTGAAAATGGTTTTCATATTTCAGATTTTGATGCTATTGAAGAAAAGATATCACCAAAAACAAAAGCTATCCTGATAGGTTCTCCAAACAATCCCACTGGAACTATTTTAAAAGAAGAAGAAGTGCGAAAAATCCATGCCATTGCTAAAAAGCATGATCTATATCTTATCGCCGATGAAGTTTACAAAGAGTTCAATTTTACCCCTTATCCACACTTTTCAGTATTGCAACTTGATGATCCTGAAAGAGTTATAGTTATAGACTCTGTATCAAAGAGATTTTCAGCTTGTGGAGCAAGAATTGGAACATTCATAACTAAAAATGAAGAAGTTATGAAAACTATTAATAAGTTTGCCATGGCACGACTTTGTCCTCCAACTATAGAGCAAGTTGCTGCTGAAGCTGCTTATAAACTTCCTTTTTCTTATTATCAAACGATAGTTGATGAATATCAAAAAAGACGAGATATTTGCTACGATATTTTAGCATCTGTTGATGATATAGTATTGAAAAAACCCGAAGGTGCTTTTTATCTTGTTGTAAAACTCCCTGTTCAAAATAGTGATCTTTTCGCACAATGGATGCTCTCTGATTTTAACAAAAATAATAAGACAACAATGGTAGCTCCAGCGTCTGGTTTTTACAAATCTCCCAATCTTGGTTTTGATGAAGTTCGAATAGCTTATGTTTTAAAGGAAGAAAAACTAAGAGAAGCTCTTGATCTTTTTATTGAAGGACTCAATAAGTACAGGAAAATCGAAGATAAGCTTATCAAATCACTTGTTTAGATCCTTTTGTATTTATCTATTTTAATAAAAAAATATAGTATGTTCACATGCTTTTTATTGCTCTCCCGCAAAAAACTAATGATTATACAAATCAATTTAAAATTCAATAAAGTTATCTAATAAAATCCTGTTATATAAAATAAAATTAAGATTAAGTATTAAATCTTTTCATAGAAACCAGAGGAAAAATTTATTTTAACTTTTTTCGGATATATGTGATAGAATTATTGCTATTTACACTAAATTGGAATTATTTTATTTCCAGATGAGATTATTTTATACCATTAGAGTGAAAAATACTTCAGTTTGAAGATATATAAAATTAAAAAGTTTGGGAGGAGCGATGAAGAGCATGGCTATCAGAAATATTTCTTTTTTTGATGGCGAAGAGATAGTATTTAATAAGAATATTATCATTCGTAAGAAAACCATAACAATTTCTGAAACAATCCCAAATGAAGATAATATCAAAATTATTGATGGCTCAACCTATATTGCTATTCCATCTTTACCATTGATAAAAGAAAATGTGTTTGACATATTTTCCTATAGGTATCTTCATAATTTCAGTGATAATTTTATTTTAAATGGGGAGTTATTTGATAAACTACCGTATAATTATCTTGAAGTAGCTGCAGAAATTCTTGCTGAAAAGATGATTTTAAATGGGGATTATTTTCTTTTTATGAATCATCTTTGTTACAATATGATTAAAAGTTCATTGATGACTGTTTCTATGCGATTGAAAAATGCTGCGATCAAATCTTCTCTATCCTATCTTTACAACGATGTTCACCCAGAACAAAAAATGGTTGCAGAAAAGGAAAATTCTTCTTACAAAGAATATGTTGGTAACCTAAAGGATCCATATCTTTTTCATCACGATGGTTATTATCTTAATAAAAAACATGCTCTTGAAGACTCAAAAGTAATATATCTTCGTTTCCCAGCTTCTACCGATCTAAAACTTGAAGATTTTATCTATCCAGAAGATATGGAAAAAACATTTATAATTAAATTTGAAGATTCCTCTTCATATATTTCAAACTATATAAAAAAACCAAATATATATTATATCATAGAAGATGATGTTTTTTCTAATTCATCTATTAGTAATTTTGTTTTTACACAGATAGATAGCAAAGTGGACAGTCATTTTATAGTTGCCAATGGTTTTCAAAGTTACGGACTTTTGAACTCTATCCTTAAAATATCTAATCTTACAAAAGATGTTAGAGTTCTTAACCTTTTAAAAAATCAGCTTATTATTTTGCCTCAATTTATTTATGATGTAACGGAAAGAAAACTTGGATATATAAAAAATGATTTCGAAGCAAATTTACTTTTACTTGAAACCAAATCATTTTCTATTCAATCTTTTGACGATTTGCTTGATCTTATCTTTATAAAATATTTATCTTCAGGCATCCCTTCTTTAAAGATTATCGAAGGTGAAATTATTTAAAATAATCTTAAAAAGGTCTCTTTGCTTGAATTTGTGGGTAATGATTACTCTAAAAATTATACAGAGTAAGAACAGGAAATATACCCTTAACTTTTTTTTATTGATAGATAGTACAAAGAAAAAAAAGCAGTATTTGTAGCACAAAAAATTGAAGAGTAGTTAAATATTGTGGTCAATTTTTTCATAACGAAATTAATATAATCCAGATCTTTTTATTTATGATTATAGGTTTTTCTGATGATCTTATTAACAACTTCTAAATCTTGCAATACTTATATTTTACAGTTCAATTTCACGGAATTTAAATAAACAATATTTAGTGAAAATTTAGTGCAAAAAACAAATATATTGGAATTTGGGGTGAAAAAAGATGGATATTGAACAGAATAAGATAGAAGACTTAAATGAACAAATTATTATTGATAAAAAGAATGATCTAACTACTGGAAAAACAGGGGAAAAAATAATAAATTTTACCATTCCACTTCTTATTGGTAATATTTTTCAACAGGCTTATAATGTTGTCGATTCTATAGTTGTTGGAAGATTTGTTGGAAAAGAAGCACTAGCAGCTGTTGGAGCAAATTTTCCGATAATAAATCTTACTATTGCCATAGTTATGGGGATTACCCTTGGTATATCTATACTTCTATCTCAGTATATTGGAGCAAAAAAAACAGAATCTGCCAGAAAAACAGTTGATACGGCTTATATATTTATTTGCATAACTGCTGTTATTACTTCAATTGCTGGATTTTTTTGTGGAAGATCGATTTTAATTCTTCTAAATACTCCACTTGAAATTCTTGATGATGCTATAATATATAACAAAATAATATTTGCCGGTCTTATTTTTATGTTTGGTTATAATACAGTTAGTTCATTGATGCGAGGAATTGGCGATAGCAAAACACCAACTGTTCTTCTTATAATAGCCACTTTGATAAACATTGTACTTGATTTAGTCTTTGTTCTTATATTCAAACTTGGAGTGAAGGGAGTTGCTATTGCAACAATTATTGCTCAAGCAATTTCATTCTTTGCCGGTATTTTAATTTTGACTTTTAAGAAATCCATTATTGCACCACACGTAAAAAAAATAGAGTTTGATCTATCAATTTTAAGTAAAAGCCTTAAACTTGGCTTACCTTCAGGGATACAGCAAGCACTGGTAGCCTTTGGTTTTATGGCACTTTTACGGATAGTCAATGGATTTGGGACTGATGTAACAGCAGCATATACAGCTGCTGGAAGGATAGATTCCTTTGCATGCATGCCTATTACTAGTTTCAGTATGGCTATTACAACATTTGTTGCTCAAAATGTCGGAGCAAAAAAGATAGACAGAGTTATGGAAGGGGTTAAAAAAACGCTCATCTATTCAATAGTAGCATCTGTTGTTATTGGTGTATGCATTATAATATTCAGTTCACAGCTTATGTCAATATTTACAACGGATAAAACTGTCCAGAGTATTGGTAAAAATTATATTTTCATTGTTGCAAGTTTTTATATCTTTTTTGCAATAATGTTTACTTTCAATGGAGCATTAAGGGGTTCTGGTGAAACTGTCATTCCGATGCTTAATAGCATAATATCCTTATGGATTTTGAGGGTTCCCTGTTCATATCTTTTATCTAAAATCATTGGCACCAATGGTATCTGGTGGGGGATTCCCATAGCCTGGTTTTTTGGTGCTATTCTTGCGTTTTATCACTTTCAAAGAGGTAAATGGCGTGAGAAAAAAGTTATCTAAATATACTTGACAAATAATTAAACTATTGTATTTAAATAGAGCGGTGGGGGTGTAGCGAAGCTGGTTATCGCGCAGGTCTGTCACACCTGAGATCGCGGGTTCGAGCCCCGTCACTCCCGATCTGTGTTATTATGTAAGCAGATATTTTTAAATGGGCCCATAGCTCAATTGGTTAGAGCAATTGACTCATAATCAATGGGTTCCAGGTTCAAGTCCTGGTGGGCCCAATAAAATTTATTCAACTCTCGCTTTTCTAGTATATTTCTGTTATATATTTCGATGTTTATTCTCAGGTTATTTCTTTTATATTTTTGATAAATCTATTACATTTTACTCTATTTTATATTTTCTTCTAGTTTATCTTTACTCTTCATGGTTTTCTTTTAAGGTAATTTAAAAACTGATTGATATATATGAAGCAGTGATATTCAAATCAATACCTTATTTTAGAAGTATAATTAATTACAGTAAAATATTTTGAAAATTTTTTAGTTTTATAATATAATAATAATAAATCTTTTGAATAAGACTTTTTATTCTAAGGACATACAACTGTATTTATAAAAGTCTTATTCGCAGATTTTGGATTTTTGACTGTACTATTTAGTGAAAAAAAATTAATATTATGAAAATAAAAAAAATATTTTTTTTTATCCAGATATTTTTTATAATTATTTTTTTGGGTCTGTCTTCAAACGATAACAAACCTTTTATCGAGAGTATTAGAGTTGTTATTGATAACAATTATCCCCCATATATATTTATTAATGAAGATAAGGAAATTGTTGGCTATCTTGTTGATTTGTGGCATGAGTGGGAAAAAATTACAGGAACAAAAGTTATTTTGAATGCTACTAACTGGATAGAAGCTCAGAAAATAATGCAGTCTGGAGATGCAGATGTCATAGATACACTTTTTTTTAATGAAGAAAGAGCAAAAATATACTCTTTTAGTAAAGCCTATGCAACTATTGATGTACCAATATTTCATCATAACTCTATCACTGGAATCGCTGATTTCAAGTCGCTTAAAGGTTTTGTAGTTGGGGTTAAAGAGGGGGATGCGGCCGTTGATTTTCTAAAAAAAAATGGGATCCTAGATCTTATTCTATATAAAAGTTATGAAGATATAATATCCAGTGCAAAAAGCGGGAATATAAAGATATTTACAGTTGATGCTCCATGCGCATATTATTATCTTAATAAATATAATATCACAGAAAATTTTTCAGAAGCTTTTACCATGTATAGTGGGCAGTTTCATAGAGCTGTGAAAAAGGGAAATGAGCCATTGTTACAATATATTGAGAATGGTTTTCAAAAGATCCCTAAAACCACCTATAAGATTTTACAGAATAAATGGTTTGGAAAAACAATTTCAAGAAGATTTCCTACCAGGTATATTCTTATAGCACTTATTATAATACTTGTAATTTTTCTTATCGCTTTCCTTGTTATAATTATTTTACGATCTGAAGTTAAAAGAAGGACACAACAACTCAACGATACCATTACAGAACTTAAAAATGAGAAAAAGATTACAGAATATATTATTGATTTTTTTCCTGATTTTATAGTTCTATTTGCGAAAAATCTGGAAATCATGCATTCACATATTCCCTCCTATTTCTATGATTCAATTTGCCGTGACAATGATTCAAAAGAAAAAAATAATGATCAACAGTTAGCTGAAAAATTTCTTGATTTGCTGGATGAGAGCTCTGGTAATACGATAAAAATAGAGATTGAACATTTTGTTAAGAATCTTGAAACTAAGGAAAAAAATGAACATTTTGAATTTGAAAGTATAAAAATACTGGATAATGATATTAAACTTCATATTAATGATGATACTTTTCTATTTAATGTTCGATTATTTGCAATAAGCACAAACACATTTTTATTAATTTCTCAAAATGTCACTGATAAAGCCTATCTTGAGCGAAAGCTTGTTCAAAAGCAGAAACTTGAGATGATAGGAAACTTTTCTAGTGGCCTTGCACATGATATCAATAATATTCTGCATTCAATTTTAAGCATAAGTTCACTTATAAAGATGTCCATTGATGATGAACCTATATCAAAAGAAACTTTATCAGAGTATACAAATCTCTTAGAAAAATCAGCACTCAAAGGCAAAAATACAATAGAGACACTGCTCTATTTTTCTCGAGGTTCCTCTGATGAAAAAAAAATATTTGATTTAAATAAAATGATAGACAACTCTATCGAGGTCAGCCTTTTTCAGCTAAAAAGAAAAGTTGAATTAATTTTCGATAAATTTGAAAATCCTGCTTTCTTTTTCGGTCAAGAAAACATACTCGAACAGATTTTAATAAGCATTATTTTAAATTCTTTCGATGCTATTCTTGAAAAAGAAAAATTAAAATCTATGAATGAAGAGCTGTTCAAAGGAGTTCAGGAACCTATAAACAAAATATATATAAAACTTACGAAAAAAAGCTTTTCGAAAAATGATCAGAAAATTACTGAAAATGAAGAAGACAATTTACAGTGGTGGTGTTTAACTATAAGAGATTCAGGAGTAGGTATAAAGAAGGATGATTTAGATCATGTTTTTAATCCCTTTTATACAACAAAAGGTCAGGGACTGGGTAAGGGACTTAGCTTGACTACTGCATACAACATAATAAAAGAAAATGGAGGAGATATCCAGATCGATTCTGAATACATGAAATGGACTGAAATAACCATTTTTCTTCCCTGCAATGCCAAAAATTTTGGGCAGGATGTTTTTATTGATTTGACTGAATATGAAAAAGGCGAAGGTACGATACTTATGGTTGATGATGATATAGAGATAACGAATGTAACTAAAAGTATTCTTGAGAAACTTGGGTATACCATTTTAATTGCAAATAATGGTGAAGAAGCTTTAAAAGTTTTTTTTAACAATAAGGAAAATATTGATCTTGCTATTTTAGATCTTGTTTTACCAGATATTAATGGTCCCCAACTTCTTCGATCTCTTCGAGTGAATGGATTTGATAAGAAGATTATCTTTTGCACTGGCTTCAAAGATGATGAAAGGCTTGTTGATATTCAAAATCTTGATGTTTATAAGGTAATAAATAAACCCTTTTTGTTTGATGAATTATCAAGAA
>JAAYUW010000118.1 GCA_012517545.1 Exilispira sp. | reverse complement strand
TAATGCAGTTTCTATAGCCTCAGCTGGTGCTCTATGACCTCCTCCAGCATCATGTGAAGCAAAAATTATCTTTTTCATACTACTCCTTAATAGGGTAATGTTTATCCTTGATATATATATAATATTTTTTTAATAAAAGACAAAAAAATCATTTTTCCCTTTTTTTGTTAATTCATGCAAAATAATAACTTAAAGTGAAAAATTGGACTTTTAACAACTGAATAGCGCAACATATTTTATTGGAAAATTTTGTTAAACCTGTATATTAAAAACGGCAAACAGAATATAGCAAGCCAATACTCCATATCCATATTATATATATGAAATCTCTTTAAGATTTGGATAAGAATCATATAATATATAATAAAAAAAAAGTGAGAAAGTAAATGGAAGAAAAAATAGAAAATAAGATTAAAGCAAAAGAGCAGGATATTTTAGAGCATTTTTTATCTGTTTTCACATATAGTATCGAAGAAAGAAGATATTCCATAGTAGATGCAAAGTTTCATGATTATCATATGATACTAAAGCTAAAGAAAAATGGTGAAGTGGAGCAAATAAGCATAAAAATATACTATAAACCGAGTTCTTCAACTTTTAGAATATTACCAGCAGGCTCTTTTGATATAGATAAAAAAATTTTAGATGCTTTTGAAATTACTGGAGCATATTTTTCTCAGCAGATCTTTTTACAGTCTGATAAGGATAAGCTTGATGATAAACTTATTGAAAAGTTTAAATATTGGGAAAGAACTTTTATTTACAAAGATCAAACTTAAAAAAATAGTATTGGAAAAGATATTATTGGTGCTAAAAGTAATAATTCTGCTGGAGATTTTAAAAATATTTTATCTAAAGAAAAAGAAGCCATGCTTGATAAAAAGTATTTTGATATAGATGTTTATGTTGATGGTTCTTATAATACAGGTTTAGAAAAGGTATCCTGGGCATTTTGTATAGTCCATGATCAAACTATAGTATTTGAAGATTATGGGCTGGTAGAACAAGAATATGCAAGACTTCATCAGGTAGCCGGTGAACTTTTTGCATTGCTAAAATCGCTTGAGTACATTATTCAGAACAAAAACGAGAGTAAAATTGTTATGCAAAATAACATAATAGTTAAAAATATCAATATATACTATGATTATCAGGGCTTAGAATCGTGGATAAATGGTGAGTGGAAGGCTAAGGATAAGGATGTATCTATTATCGTTGAAAGAATTAAGTTAATGATAGGTGAATTAAAAACTTTTGATGAAAAAATTACTATAAATTTTAATAAGGTGAGATCTCATACCGGTAATTTTTTCAACGAGTATGTTGATAAATTAACAAGGAAGGCTTTTTGTTAAGTAATGAATAAAGGTACTTTCAAACATGTATGCTTTTTAGGCTCTTTGTAGTTTTTCTTTGTATGGTTTAACCATGCAAACTGGCGAATAGCAAGAATAGGCTCTTCACCGTGGACGAATAACCAGTGGATGATTTGCCAGATGGGCTTAAAAAAATATCACCCAAGTATTAACCAGCAAACTAAAGATGCTGTAATTGTGGTTATCAAGGTAAAAGGTAGACCTATCTTTACAAAATCCCAGAATTTTGTGTGATACCCTTCCTTTTTTAAAAGTCCAACTGAAACGAGGTTGGCAGATGCTCCAAAAGGAGTTATATTCCCGCCAAGGCAGGATCCTACAAGAAGCCCATAGTAAAGTAAAAAAGCATTCGCGCCCATCGCCTCTGCAAGTCGTGCTACAACAGGTAACATAATAATAATATATGGGACATTATCTATAAATCCAGATAAAATCATTGAAAAGCCAGTTATTACGACAAATGAAAGCAGTACATTTGTTCCAAGGTTTTTAGAAAGCCAGCTGGCAAAATCATCAAGTATACCAACCTTTGAAATGGTTCCAATAACAGTAAAAATACCCATCAAAAAAACAATCGTTTCCCAATCCAGCCTTTTTATAAGACCGATAACCTCTTTTCTATCTTTCTTTTCAAATATGATAAACCATAGAAGTCCAATAACACCCATTATCAAACAGAAATAACCACTTTTTATTGTAAATCCTTTCTCAACAAAGGAGATCACTGCAAGTCCAACCACCATAAGAGTCAGCAGTATAGTTGGTACCCAGCTTGTTGGTTTTTCAACAGGTTCAGCAACTTCTTTTCGCTTATATTTTCTAAATAGAAAGTAGAGGTAAATCCAGGAAGCAACAGCACCAGCTTCAACTATGAAAAATATAGATGGTTTCCCATTGTAAAAGAAGAAATCGTTAAAACTAAAACCGACAAAGCCAGCAAATATCATTGAAGGTGGATCTCCAACAAGGGTAGCAGTTCCCTGAAGATTTGAAGAGATTGCTATTGAAAAGAGTATCGGAACTGGTGAAACCTTAAGTTTTTTGGCAATATCAAGTGCAAGCGGGGCAACAACGAGGACAGTTGCAACATTTTCAACGAACATAGAGATAAAGCCCGTTAAAATGCATAATAAAACGAGTGCAAGACCAGTATTTGGAGCTTTGTCAACAATAATATCTGCAATCATTGCTGGAACTTTTGAATAAATAAAAAGATCTGCAAGTATAAGAGTCCCAATGTATATAAGCAGGATATTCCAGTTTATAAGTTCGCCTATAACATCCTTGAATGAAACATAACCTAATAAAAGTATCAATATTGATGAACTAAGGACAATCCAGACCTTTTTGTTCGAAAAAATGATTATCAAAAGGTATGTTAATGCTGCTATCAAAAGAACTATAAGTTTGTCCGACATCTTTTTAACTCCCCCCCCTATTGAAATATCATGAAAATACCTGATCAGGCCATTTCATTTTAGGTTAATCTGACAAATTAGTATCTTGATTTTTTATACCAACCAGTCCATCAATATAAAAATATCGACTAATTTTGTTGTTTTAAAATATAAAAGCCATTTTATTCAATTTTTTCTTTCAATTTTCATAAAAATAGATCACGCTTCAAAGGTTAATTTTAAATAAGTAAGCACTTTCCGGATCGACGAGTAAGTATACACCATGCTATACAGTTAATACTTTAATGTTAAAAAGTTGCTCTTCGATGTTTTTTATGATTAATTATTTTCATCTTAAAATCGCGGATAATAAAGAAAAAGTCTATGCTATACTTATTTGAGAAGAGCCTAAAAAGTACTGATTAACCGAAGGTGCTTCATTTTATAAATAAATTACAGAAAAAAAGTGAAAGTCAAATATTTTCATTCTTTATTTTATTTATTAGCTTTTTTACGGTTTTTGAATCCTGGCAGGAGTAAAAATAGAAGCAAAACAAAAAGATAAGCTACCAGTATTAGCAAGGTAATAAGATATAAAGATGGGTTCGATGTCTTATATCCAACTATTGGAACATTTAAAAGGATAAGTAGTGGTATTCCGATTGGTAAAGCAACTCCAGAAGCCCAAACAAGGCTTTCTGAAGCTGGAGAGTTAAATGAACTGTCGACCTCTCTAAGTAAGGCAAGACCAGTTGAAAGAGTTCCCGTAAGCATACCATAAAGAGAGATAAAATACTCTAAAGTATAATGTTTATATACCTTTTTGGATAGCCAGTAACAGAAAAAATAAGTGGCAAATCCACCAAGAGTAGTTATAATAAGTATTGGTATGTAATTTGCTACAAAAACTCTTATCGAAATAGCAGAAATTGCAGCAACTACCATAAAGTCGAACGAAAAACCCGAGATTCTAGATAAAAGATAATTATTAGGGTAATTGTAAATCATAATCTTAGATTTCTTGAAAAGGTTAAATACAAATCTAAGTCCTATTGCATAAATTGTTCCAAAAATAAACTGAAAACCCCACAGGGTATCTGACAGGGTTTTACCAAAATCGCCAAGAGGTAAAAGTACTGCGGATAAGCCTTTTAGAGTTAAATATGTAAGAAGGTATACTATACCTATCAAAAATATCTGGATAGTAAGTTTATCTATGGATTCAGCGAGAGGGGCTTCACCAGCCATATCTTGCTCAATAATAACCTTTTCCTCCTGTGGAGGTTTAGCCTCTGGGAGCATCTTTTTCTTTCTAATGAGGTAATTTAATATAACAATACCGGGGATTATAGCCCAGAGATAACCAAAGGTTGCTATGGTAAGTCCAATATTGCCTCCGTGGCTAAACCCAAAAGACTCCCATGAAGAGCCTATTGAAAAAGCCTGTCCTGGCCCCTGACCATAACCCAGTGGTAGAAGTAAACCCATGGGTGGGAACAGATTTGGAAAAATAGTATAAGCTAAAAGTAAAGTCAACCCAAATCCCAGAATACCCTGGATTAGATAAGTTGCCACGATAAAAAGAGCGGTTTTAGGAACATCAGAACCGCTATGAACTTCTCTATCTTTTAAGGCTAATGCGATAAAACCAATAGCCATAAAATGATAAACCATGTTTTCTAGGTCTTGTGGATCAAGAGAGATAACACCAAGAACCTCATCTCCAAGGATTAGACCAAGAAATCCAGCTATTATAGATACAGGTATTAGATATTTCTTAAAAATAGGAATCATACGTTTTAAGAAGGTACTTATACCTAGAAGAACAGATAAGATACAGAAAACGATAACAAAACTCCACTGATGATTCATCCTTTCCTCCAGTATTTAAAGTCTAAACATTTGGACTTATTTCTTTTATAAGTCTGCATGTACTTTCGTACTTAAATGCACTTATCAGCTTACCTGGTTTAAATAACCTGAAAATATCTCCGTTTTCGTAATAAAAATCAAATTTATCATTCTGCTGAACATTTTCACCGTACATTTTTTTTATGTAAAATAGATATTTTTTAGCCGTACCATTTAAATAGAATTCCAATCTATCGATAAAAAAAAGAACTTTACCTTCCCCTAGTAATTGCAATTTTTCGAATTTTTTTCCCTTTAGAAGCAGCATTTGCTCATCTATAAAAATAGGATTTACAGTATCATTTGAATTTTTTTTATCATTTATAATTTTATTTAAATATTCTATTTGCCATTTCAGCCACTGATGAATATTTTTTGTTATATCATTTACCTTATCAATATTAAAGTTATATATTTCACTTATCTTTGAAAAATTTGAAGATAATGTTCCATTTTCTAAAAAGTTTTTTGAAAAATTACATATTTTGCATTGAAGGATATCACCTTGAGAAACTAAGGAAGAAAAGGATTTGCAAACCGGGCAGATGAATATTGCAAGTTCTGATTTCTCTGCTAATTTTTTCCCCTTGAATTTGAAATTGTAATCTTCATTCCACCTATTTTCATCAAAGAAAATAGAATCATATACTCTTTTTTCTATCTGCTGGACCGATAGATTTTCGATTTGAATGGATGTGAGTATAGTCTTAGCTTCTACTTGCAGAACATTTTTTCTCGTGTATTTTGCCCACCTTGGATATGAAAGATAGGCTCCCTTCAAAACGAAAGAAACTACAGGTATTTTGCTATATTTTATAAGGTTTGCAGTTGAAGAGATGATACCACCTGTCGTTCCTCCCCAGTTTCTATTTCCTTCAGGGAATATACCGATACAATATCCATCTTTAATAGCCTTAAGGATTCTTTTTGTAGCTAACCTATCTGCAACAAACTTGGACTTGGGGATTCCACCGACAAGCTTTAATAAACTTGCTAATGTTTTGCTGCGGAAGTAATCATCTGAGACTATCCAGAATAGAGGGTATTTTGAAAAATATGATATTATAAAGGGATCCCAGAATTGGATATGATTTGATATTACAAAATATGGAGGTTCGGGAAATTTAAAGCTTTTATTTTCAAGTTTTAGGTTAAATTTGTATTTTAACCAGTTCCCCAGTGTAAACTTGAGAAAAGCGGTAAAAGCTATATACCAGATTTTCTTAAACGAAAATAAATATCTAAAATTTTTCCCATCTTTATCAATCATATTTTTTCGCCCTTTACCGTTTAAATCAGCCGAAAGTTTAAATTCGCCTGGCTGAAGTCAAAAGTACAGTGAACATAGAGTAAAGTAATAAAACAGTTACATATTAAAGTTTAAAAATTTCTATTCTAAGTTTATTAAATATTTACACATAGTTTTATTTGTATAATTTTATACAAAAAAAAGAGAAAAACTTATTTTTTATTTATTTATAAAATAAATTTATTTTTTCCTTCTTAAATAAATATGCATTTGATGGATAAAAAATAAAATTTGCCCCTTTTTTAAAGGAAGTAATATATGTAAAAAGTTTATATTAAAAATGAAATAATGCAAATAATGTTTAAACTTCGTGAAAAAATTGAAAAAACCTTGTTTTTATTTAAATATAATATAAAGGTAAGTATGCTTGAGATATTGATTGCAATCGCTATAGGATTTATCTCTGGTTTTTTTCTAAGAAATGCAGATAAACTTACGAAATTACTTGGTTTATCAATACAATCAGCAGTTATTTTGCTTTTAGTTTCAATGGGGTACAAGCTAGCCTTAAATAGAACGCTTTTTATTAAAAATAAAATTCTGTTTTTCCAGGCTATATTTTCATCTATTCTTCTCTTTGTTTCTTTTATAGCATATATTTATTTTAAGAAGTTTTTAAAAAATATTCATAAAAAAGAGAAAAAAGCTAAAACTTTATCTTCATTAGATATTGATTTACATAGTGAGAAATCGGATAATTTAGGAAAATCGCTATCCTTTAAAGGTGAAATAATATCAGTTTCTATCAATATCCTTGCAATTTTAGCTGGTTTTGGCGTTTTCTTTATAGTTCCAGAGATTTCCAGGACTCTACTTGATAGGATCTCTTCTTATATACTATATATACTGGTCTACTTTGTGGGAGTTGATCTTGGAAGAAATATTATTAAGCTTAAATCTCAGAAGCTTGACCTAAAAAGTTTTTTATTGCCAGTAGAATCCATTTTAGTTACATTTTTTGCTGGTTTTTTATTTTCTTTGATTTTTAGAAAAAATATTGTTGAAAGTGAAATTATCTATGCTGGCCTGGGATGGTACTCCCTTTCCTCTGTCATGCTTTCAGTTAAGGGGTTTGAACTACTTGCTATACTTTCATTTATACATAATGTATGTAGAGAAATTATAGCAATACTTTCCTCACCTTTTGTTGCAAGAATAGACCCTCATCTTCCTATTTTACTAGGTGGTGCCACATCTATGGATGTCATGCTTCCCTTTGTTCAGAAGTTTAGTGGTCAATCTTTTACTTTGAAATCCTTTTATAGTGGCGCAGTTTGTTCGTTTGTAGTTTCTTTTTTTATTAATGGTCTTACATCAATTATTTTATGATGCAGTAAAAAGAGCAACAGTCTAAAGTCTAAAAGTAAAAACCTGGCTATATGGCGGTCGAAAGTCGAAAAGTTTTGAAAAGATCTAAAACTGACAAAAAATTTATATAAAAACGGGAAAAAGATGCCAATAAAAGTTCTTGAAAAAGAAGTTTGGTCAAAAGTTCAAGCTGGTGAGGTGATACTTGGTCCCTACTCTGTTGTAAGAGAGCTTATAGATAACTCAATCGATGCAAATAGTAGAAATATAATAATCTCAATCGAAAAAGGAGGAAAACAGACAATCTCTGTTAAAGATGATGGAGATGGGATAACTCTTTTCGAAAGCAAATTGCTTTTTATGAATCATGCTACATCAAAAATATCAGATTTTGAAGATCTTAAGCACCTTTATTCTATGGGTTTTAGAGGTGAAGCTCTCTATTCTATCTGTTCTGTTTCTTATATCACACTTCAATCGAGAAATGCTGCCGATGATCTTGGATTTGAGGTAATAGCAAATGGTTCAAAAAGGATCCTTGAAAAAAATCTCTCAATACCAAAAGGAACTTCGGTTACAGTTCAGAAACTTTTTTTTAATACCCCACCAAGACTTTCTTTTTTAGGTTCAGATAGAAAGGAATATGAAAGAATTAGAACTATTATAGTAGAAAAAGCCCTGGCAAATCCTGAAGTATCATTTACATTTCTTAATGAAGGAAAAAAAGTATTTGAATATTCAAAAAAAGAGAATTTTGAAGATAGAATTAACGAAGTTTATCCTAATATCGATATTAAAAATCTTATCCATATTGATATTAAAGCGATAGAAGAAGATTATCCAGCACTTTTAGAAAATTATAAGATAGAAGACTTCTTGATACTTTGTTCATCCAGGAATTATTGTTCTTCTTTCAAACCTATATATCATTTTATTTTTAATGATAGGGCAACAGTTAGTGAAACTCTCCAGAGAAGAGTAAAAGGGTTCTATTCATCTTATTTACCTAAAGGGTTTTATCCTTACTTATTCTTTAAGATAAGATTATCGCCTGAATTTATCGATTTCAATGTTCATCCATCTAAAGAGACGATAAAGATAGTCAAGGAAGAAGAATTTAGTAAGATTATACTCGATATCATATACAAAAAATTATCGAAGGAATCATTTTCTATTGATCTACCAGATTTTATATCTCTCAATAAAGATAATATAACTTATCAAAGAGAAGAAAATTCTCTTTATTCTCAAAATTTGCAATGCAACAATTCCATTGATAAGACTAACTTTTTATCTTCTGGAATTTACTCAAATTCAAATATTTATGAAGCAAATGCAGACATTATACATGAAGCAAGTTCAGGCATAAAAGATGAGTTGGGAAAAGATAATAAAATTGAAAATTTAAGTTTCTACCAAAATCCTTTCGATTTTATAAAGTATGGCAATATATCTGGTGTACTTTTTAAAACTTATATTTTAGTTGAGTACAATGATCTACTGATGGTGGTCGATCAACACGCTGCAGATGAAAGAATAACATTTAACACCCTTATTAAGTTTTACAATAAGAAAAAAAGAGGATTACTTTTTCCAAAGATAGTTGAAATAAAAGAGATTCAGAATGAAACCATCCTTGATCTTTTTGAAAAGATAGGGATAGAAATAGAACAGACTTCTAAACAATTCTATCAAATACTGACAATTCCAGATATTATACCTGAACAGCAGGAGTCTTTATTTATAGATGGGTTAATCTCCTTTATTACCGAAAGAGCAGCAGAGAAAACTTTTTTAGATATTGAAAATAGTCAAATAGAGAAGTTTGTCGAATCATTTTATTCGCATATTGTAGCCAGAAATGCATGTCATCTGGCAATCAAAAGTGGAGATATACTTGGACTTTTAGACATAAAAAGACTTCTTGAGAGACTTTTTGCCGAAAAAAATTACAGTTCTTGCCCACATGGGCGTACGACCTATTATATTATTAAAAAAGAAGACTTTGAAAGAAGTTTTTTAAGAAAAAAATAACAAAGAGGCTTTACTATGGATCTTTCTTCTTATGTCAAAGGGAAAAAAATAATTCTTGCCATAACAGGTGGTATCGCAGCATATAAAGCAGCAAATCGTGTTTCTACATTAAGAAGAGCAGGAGACGAAGTCTATGTTGTTATGACAGAAAATGCACAAGCCTTCATCTCTCCTTTAACTTTGAAAACATTATCAGAGCACGATGTAATAACCGATATGTTTGATGATAAAGGCTATGTGACGCATATATCCTTAACGGAAGCAGCAGATCTTTTTGTAGTTGCACCAGCCACAGCAAATTGTCTTGCAAAAATGCGTACCGGGATTGCAGATGACATGCTCTCAACGATGTTGCTTGCCTTCAATAAAGATATACTGGTAGTTCCTTCTATGAACGACAATATGCTTGAAAACGCTGCAACAGTAGAAAATATTGAAGTTTTGAAAAACAGGGGAGTCCACTTTGTTATGCCTGAGTATGGAAAACTTGCAACAGGTAAGATAGGAAAGGGTAGATTTCCAAAAGAGGAGTTAATAATTTTGAAAATAGTTGAACTTCTCTATGTAAAACCATTACTCAACTCGTACGAAGAAGATGGATATGATAAGCTATCTAAGTTTATTAAAGGGAAAACTTTTGGTGTAACACTTGGTGCCACTAAAGAATATATAGATCCCGTAAGATATATTTCAAACGGTTCTTCAGGTAAAATGGGTTTTGCCTTTATTAATGCTATAAATTCTTTTGAAGGGAACCTTAAGATAATTGCTGCTAGCCATACAGATGAAAGGGTAGAGTGGTTTCCATACGAACGTGCTGGAAGCACTGAAGATATGTGCAAAAAGGTTCTAAATATTGCGCCAGCTTTAGACTGGCTTATTATGTCAGCCGCTCCTGGTGATTACAGGGTTGAAACAGAATCAAAGTCAAAAATCAAGAAAGGAAGCGAAACTATCGAGTTAAAGCTGGCTAAAAATCCCGATATTATTACTGAGGTTAAAATTAAATTTCCTGATCTTAAAATCATCGGTTTTGCTGCTGAAACAGACAACATCGAAGAACATGCCATTGAAAAGATAAGGAAAAAAGGGATCGAGGCTATCTGTGTTAATGAGGTATATAAGGATGAAAAGGGATTCAATCAGGATAAAAATGAAATAACATTGATTTCTAAAAAGGGTAAAGTTTCATTTTCAACAATGGATAAAGAGGTGCTTGCCTACCTTATTCTTTTTCATCTTCTTATCAAATGGGGGTAAAAAATACTTAAAAGTATTTTAAACCTGGCGCATTTGACTAAAAAATCGTTCTTCTTTTTATGTAAACGAATCATCTTTTCCTGAGTAATTTCAAATCTTAGTTTATCTTCGCAGCGGATTTGTTTCTCTTAAAAATGTGCCTGTCTTAACTATTTCTTCTATTTTATATGTGCCAAACTTTCTCGCTTTCAAGAAGCCGTCCCACGCTGCTTCCGCAAACCTTCCGTACCTATGCAGGTCCAGAAGCCACTGATTTGTGTATTTTGGATCTTCCTGTGTGATGCCTGCTTGAATCTCAAGTAACCACTTTTTATTATAGACTTCCTGTGAACCGAGAGGAGGACACATTACTATAGGTATGCCAAGCCCAGCGTAAAAAGAAAGCTCCGATGGCTTTGTCCAGAGAATATCAGTAGTGCGCATACATTGAGCAAATTTTGCAAAATATTCCGGGAAAGTTTCCGAAAAAATAATCGGTACATCGTTTTCAGTGAGATTTAGGTCTTTTAATGCTTCTTTGAAGTAGTTGTTAACATCTTTTTTCATTCCTGCTATAAGATTTACCTTTACTTCTTTTTTAATAATATTTTCTCTTAGACTTTTGACTATCTCATATCCAACTTCTCTGTATGCTCCAGCTCCACCAACAGCATAAGTTATAGTAAAAATCCTATCATTTTTAAACACCATATTTTCAGAGCCGAGAAAGTACTCAACATTTATCTTATGTAGAGGCCAGAATCTGTTTTCTGGATCAAGGTAGAAAAGTCTTTGAGCCAGGTCATTTCTTAGAATATTTAAACTCTCATCACCGAGGCATTCTTTAGGTAAAGGGAAACCAGTTAAAAATATTCTTTCATCGGGTACTCCATATTGCTTAAGTCTTTGTACCGATCTCCCAGTAGGTGCAAGATAGTGAATTCTGCTTTTTTTGGGATCTTTTGCAACATATACTCGACTTATCTCAGCATCACAAACGATACTATATATAATAGGGTAATTGTAATAGTCAAAAATCAACGCAGCTATAGGATAGGAAGCTATTACTGGAAGAGGATGAGTTATTATTTTTTCGTACAATTCTTTACCAATTCCCTTTTTAATATATGAATAAATAAGATTTGTTTGATAAGATGGTGAAGACATATCTCTCAAAGGATAAAGAGGAGGAATATTTTGTAGGTTATCCACTATCGAAAAAAGAGCATTCCCTATAATCGGGATATTTTTTAGTCTTGAAAGCAACTCATACGAATTTCTCATGTTGTTCCAGAGGTTCATTTCACCTGGTGAGGAACTTGAAGGATCCCCTATCATCTGAATATCATTGTAACTAAGATCTCTCAGTGCATAAGCAGCTCTCATATGACCAAGCCCCATGCTTATTGAAACGACCCAGGCTTTGCAAGAACTTTTTGCATTCATATTAACTATCGCATCCATTGTCATATATCCTCCCGCTCTGGAAAAAAAGGCTTTTCGCTTTATCATCTCACTTTTTTCTTTGTGTGACCATGTAAGATAAAAAAAGCAATATTTGAAATACAAAGCCTTTATTAGAATCAAAATCACTCTAACTGCTAAAAAAAATGCAATTAACTTCTAATTGTATTGTATTTAAGTTGTAAAAAGCCAGTAAAACAGATAAAACATTACAGTTGATATTATAATAAATTGCTATATAACATTTTGGCAAACTCTTATAAATATTTTCGGTTATAATCAAATAAAAAGTTCTTTATTTTTAAAAATTGTTATTGAAAAGATTGAATCATAAGTGCTGCCTCTGATAAAAAAATGCACATTATAAAATTTTTTAATTTGAACAAAATTTATGATTAAGTAAAAATTAATTTGAACAAAAATATATTCAACCAAAAGTGCTGCTAAATAACAATTAAATTTAATAAAGATTAGAATAAATAAGAATCAGATTATAAGGCTTTGACGAAATTTAAATAAAAGTTAAAAACAGAAAAATTTTTTGGTAATATCTAAAGTATTCCAGTTTTATTTATTTATAAAGAATTTTGTAATTTTTTAGTACAATTGTTCTTATACTATAAAAGGAGCGTATTCTTATATGTGGAAATGCATGATTTACATGAATCTCTGCCTTATTTCCAAATAAAGAAGAGATGAACTGGATAAAAGGTTGATCGATATCAGCATGGTATATCTCTTCGATCATATTCTCATTATCAACTTGAAAATAGTCCTGTCTAATATATTTAAAAATAAATGGAACTTTCATAGCTCCCGGAACAACAAGCCCATAAGTTGAATAATCCTTCAACTTTGCAATATTCATGAATACCATTACTTCTCCAAGTGTTATTGAATCACCACTTATATTTTTCAAATCAAAGATTTTTGAACTTTGTTTTTTTAGATCATAATAAGTTATCGTTAGATTATTGTAATTGTATATATATCTTTCGAAAAAATCTATTTTTTCAACTTCTGAAGAGTATTTTGTTTCTGTAACAAGAGGGCGAAAGCTAGAATCTGTAGTAATCGTATAATAACCATTTCCAAACTCACCGGCACAGGTTTCTTCAATATATATGGAATCATCTATAAAATACTTAATAGTTTCAATAGAACTTTTTCCATTTCCAAAAATATCATAAACAGTTTCAATATATTTTAACTTTTGTATATTTTCTATATCAAGTATCTGTGAATATGATATTTGAAAGTTAAAACTCATTAGCAATATTGAAATTAAAAAAATAACTATTAGAGCTATTTTAAAATTTAACTTCATTTTATACCTTTTGAAGAATTTTTAATAGTTTAGAACTAAATTCATTTAAATCAAATAAAAAAAATCAAACTGGTTTAAAGACAGTATCTCGATCATAGTGGTCATAATTTTCGACCTTTTTAAGATATTTTACTACAGCATAGGTCATTGGTGTAAAAAGTATTTCAATGCCTAATTTGAATATATAGTTAGAAATAGATATACTTTTTAATGTTTCAAATGGATAATTAAAGGAAAAAGCTATAAATACAAATAAAATAGTATCGACGAACTCACCGACTATCGTTGAACCTATTGTTCTTATCCATAGATGCTTTCCATTCATTTTAACCTTAAGGATTGCAAGTACAACTGAGTTGGAGTATTCTCCTGAAAAGTAAGCTATAAGGCTGGCTAAAACAATTCTTGGTGTCTGTCCTAAAATAGAAATAAATGCTTGCTGGTTACTCCAGCCATAAGCAGGCTTCAATGCCCCGACCAGAGCAAGGATACCTGACATCAGCGCCGCTGAAAAAAAACCAAGCCAGATTACCTTTCTTGATCTTTTAAAGCCATATATCTCTGTTAAAATATCTCCAAAAATATAGGATAATGGGAACAGCAAAGTTCCTCCATCAAATTCAAATATCCATATTTTTACAAGTTTGCAGGATGCAATGTTTGAGATAAGGAGGATGGAAACAAATAGTACCGCTATAGTATCAAGATGCTTGAATGAATTTCTCTGCGAGTTAATATTTTCTTTATTCATAAATATTCTCCAAATATGTGTGCAAAAATAGATTTTAAAATAACATGATTATACCTGTATTCCAGCTAATAGTTAGTCTGCATTGAGAATAAATAGAGATATATATTAAATTTGCAAGCAAAAATAACATATTTAAAGGATTTTGAAATTAGATTTATAGATTATCTGGTATTTTTAATTTATGATATGATAAATGGCTACAAACTACCTGCAGAAAACCGCGATACTTTTAAGAAAATTGATTCTATAATATTCAGGCTGATAAATATTGTTTGCGTTATCTGTTATGCTGTTGAATTTCGGAGAAAATAAGATAATTTTTAGCTGAAGCAAAGAGATTAATTTTCTTACAATATTGGAAGTACTATCCAGAAATTGGATCCAGCATTTTCTTTTGTTACAACACCGATTTTTCCATTATGCGCTTCGACTATTTTTTTAGCAATGGCAAGACCAAGACCAGTGCTGCTTTCTCTGGCAGTCGGCCTAACACTTGTACGCGAAAATGGTTTAAAAAGTTTATCTTGTTCGGATTCAGGTATACCTGGTCCTTTATCTATAACTTCTATCTTGACAGAAGAGCCTCCACTATGTGCTTGAAAACTTACCTTAACTGTTACTTCACTATTTTCAAAACTATACTTTACAGCATTATTTATAAGGTTAATAATCGCTTGAGAGATCTTATCAATATCGCAATTTATTATGATGCTATTTTGATCACTTTCGAAATTTATCTTAATATTTTTATCATTAGCAATCAATTGTTGTGTTGCTGCGATATCTCTTATAAGATGAACTATATCAACTTTAATAACATTGAGTGACAAAATTCCACTTTCGATATTAGAAAAATCAAGGATATCATTCAAAAGGTTTATCATATGAGAAATAGTTTCATCTATCACAGAAAAAGCTTTTGTAAGATTTTGGTCTTGATCGTATGTTATATGAGTTTTTATAAAATCGATATATAGCTTAAATATTGTGAGTGGGTTTCTAATATCGTGTGCTGCTACTCCTAAAAGTTCATTCTTTTGTTTTATTGCTTTTTGAAGTTCAATATTTGAGGTTAAAAGCTGGGTCTTATCTTCTATAAAAAGAACAGCCATAATTCTATTATCAAAATTTATTGGGAATACTGAAATATCAAGATATTTTTTTATCTTTTTATCATTAATATAAAAATCTTTTTCAAGAACATAGCTTATTGTTCTCTTCTTATCTTTTATAGCATCGATAATTGAAGAGCGTATATCACATGTATCACATTTTTCGGTTTCACCACAATTAAGGTTCTCTTCTACCTGATATGAACAACCAAGTGCATTGCCACATAGGTTACATACTATTTGAGATGGATCTTTTCCAAAAATGTTTGCCAGAGAATTATTGAAACTAGTTATTCTCATATTTTCATCAACAACAAAAATTGCCGTTGGAATAGTATTGAAAAGTAAGTTGAAAAATTCTACAGATGATTGTAATGTGGATAACTTAAAAGCCATAATCACCTCTTTACTTCATATACATTTTAAAACTTGCTGGCATTAGCAGTCTATTTAATTTAGTTACATTCATATTTCACTTTATGTATATGTTAATTTGTAACTCATTTTGTCATTTATATTTTTTAATTTTCATAATTTTTGGTATTTAAATTTTTTGTTATTTATATCTATCTCTATATTTTTTTTATGTTTTATATTTTTTATGTGTTTTTGTATTTTTTATGTTTTATATTTTAATTTTCAGTTATTTATATCTCTAACTCTATATTTTTTTTATTCAACATCTTTTCTCTTTTTCAGGTTAAAACCTGAATTTGCCCTTTTGTACCTTCAGGCTTTTTCAAGGTAGTTTACCGTCGTGCATATATCTTGTATAAATTTCATTTCCCGGGACTTGTGACTCTTGTATAATCAAGTTTACTATCTACTTCGCTTTCTTAAGAAATAAAGACTTTCAGTCCTGGAATTCTTGTATAATCAAGTTTATTCGCATGCTTTGGATTTGTGACTTTTGATTGTAGTTTATCTTATTTCAGGAGCGCCATAAAAGTAAAAAAAGAAAGTATTCATTTCTCGGTTCGGTAGAGCTTAGTATAATAGGACCAAATCCAAAAGAGTAAATTGTGGTTAAAAATCAATTAAAATGTTTAAAGAAATGGATTTTATTTTTCGATATATTATAATAAGAAAAAAGAGGACTGAAAAAGTAAGGATAGAAACTAAAACTTCCTATCTGTTATTTACATTTTCGGAAGTCTAAAATTTTCTTTAGTTTTTTTTTAAAAATTTTCCTCACGGATTGAGGGAAAAAAATTCAAGGAGGATTTATGATCATCAATCACAACATCTCTTCTCTTTTTGCAAGTAGACAGTTGAAATTCAATCAACTGAACACGAACAAAGAAATCCAGAAACTTTCTTCAGGTGAAAGGATTAACCAGGCAGCTGATGATGCATCAGGTCTTGCTGTTTCTGAGAAAATGAGATCACAGATTAAGGGTTTGACACAGGCTGCAAGAAACGCTGAAAATGGCATCTCTTTTATTCAAACTGCAGAAGGGTATTTGCAGGAAACCACAGATATTTTACAGAGGATAAGAGAACTTGCTGTTCAAGCTGCAAACGGTATTTATTCTGAAGATGACAGAATGCAGATCCAGGTTGAAGTACTGCAACTGGTCGATGAAATTGATCGTGTCGCTTCTCATGCACAATTTAACGGTATGAATCTCTTAACTGGAAGATTTGCATCTCCAACTGCTGGTTCAGCTATTGCCTCTATGTGGTTTCATGTTGGTGCAAATATTGATCAGAGAATCAGAGTTTATATCGGAACTATGAGTTCTAAAGGTTTAGGTGTCAGAACAATCACAGGTTCAGCTCTTTCGATTTCAAATGTTGATAAGGCAAATATGACTATCGGACTCATTGATACAGCACTTATGAAAGTTGCAAGACAAAGAGCAGACCTAGGAGCTTATCAGGAAAGACTTGAATATTTAACAAAAGGTGTTCTGATAGGTGCTGAAAATATGCAAGCTGCTGAAAGCAGGATAAGAGACACAGATATGGCCATGGAAATGTCAAATTTCACAAAAGACCAGATTCTTTCTCAAACAGCTACAGCTATGCTAGCACAAGCAAATCAGCAGCCCCAGCTCATTCTTCAGCTTTTAAGATAAGATTTTTATAGGATATTTTATCTATGAGAGCTAAGGGTGGTTTAGGATTATAAAGAGGTGGTTAAAAATATAGATTTAGCACTGGTGGGTATAGCTGCCAGTGCTTATCTTTATTTTTTATTAGAGGAGGATAAATAGATTAAAAGAAGTTGAAATTAATTTAATTATCAAGGGTGGTTCCCTTAATAGTTAAATCGACTATTTACTTATTTAATTTAAAAACATTTGAGTGCAACAAGAAAAGTATATTGCAAAGGCATATCGCAGGATTTATATTTTTCTGGTTGCATTCGACTTTACTCGCAAGTTGTGGTGCAATCAAAAAGAGGAAGGGTTTTTTTCAAGGAGGGTGGTTATGATTATCAATCACAACATTTCCAGTTTATTTGCCAATCGTCAATTGAAATTCACTGGGATTGAGACAAACAAAAGCATCGAAAAGTTATCCAGCGGTGAGCGCATCAACAAAGCTGGAGATGATGCTTCAGGGCTTGCTGTATCAGAGAAAATGAGGTCTCAAATAAGAGGATTAAAGCAAGCTGCTAATAACATTCAAAGTGCTATTTCTTTTCTTCAAACAGCAGAAGGTTATCTCGCTGAAACTACAAACATTTTGCAAAGAATAAGAGAACTTGCAATTCAGGCATCAAATGGCATTTATACCGATGATGACAGGATGCAGATCCAGGTAGAGCTAAATCAACTTGTAGATGAAGTTGATCGAGTGGCATCACATGCTCAATTTACTGGATACAACATCCTCACAGGTAAATTTGCTGCTGAAAGCCTGGAAGGTTGTTCTAATCTCCAGACATTATTGTTCTTTCATATTGGCCCAAATGTTGATCAAAGAAAGGCAGTTGCTATTGGAACTATGACTGCAAGAGCATTGGGTCTATATGAAGCAAATGGTGAAATGCTTTCTATATCCAATCCAGATAAAGCTAATCTATCTATAGGATTGGTTGATAATGCACTTAGAAAGGTTACAACTCAAAGAGCAATGCTTGGGGCCTATCAAAACAGATTTGAAATGGCACTATCTGGTGTATCTATTGCTGCTGAAAACATGACAGCTGCTGAATCTCAGATAAGAGATACTGATATGGCTTCTGAAATTGTTAACTTAACTAAAAATCAGATCTTATCACAAACTGCAACCGCAATGCTGTCTCAGGCAAACAACATGCCAGCGCTCGTTCTTCGGCTTTTACAATAATTCTGAGCAGTACATTTCAGAAACCCAAGATAGTCTGAATCGCCCGGGCTTAGGGCCTGGAAGCGAGGATCGGCCGCTTGTCCCATAGCCCGGACACTGGCAGGGATGCTGGTGAAAAGTAATAGGGAGGAGGCTATCCATGATTATCAACCACAATATGTCTGCTCAGTTCGCTAATAGACTACTTAAGTCGCAGTTGGGGATGCTTGGGAAATCCATTGAAAAGATTTCATCGGGAGAGCGCATCAACAATGCTGGCGACGATGCTTCAGGACTTGCGGTTTCAGAGAAACTACGTTCACAGATAAGAGGATTAAAGCAGGCGGAAAAGAATGTCCAGAATGGCATATCCTTTTTACA
The DNA here is from genome assembly GCA_012517545.1 of Exilispira sp. GTDB lineage: Bacteria > Spirochaetota > JAAYUW01 > JAAYUW01 > JAAYUW01 > Exilispira. Next base: position 1,707 of record JAAYUW010000118.1, on the reverse strand, counting down.
GACTGCAGAAGGTTCTCTCCAGGAGGTTCACTCGATACTTCATCGAATCAGAGAGCTGGCAATCCAGGCTGCAAATGGAATATACAGCATGGATGATAGAATGCTGGTTCAGATTGAAGTTGGTCAACTTGTAGATGAAATCGATAGAATTGCAACATCAACAGAGTTTAACAAATTTAAGATTCTCGATGGAACTTTACAATCGGTTCGTTTACATGTTGGACCTAATGCCGATCAGTTCATAACGTTGAAGATGTCGACAATGACCTCGCGAGCCCTGGGAGTAAATGGAGTTTCTCTTTCCACTCCTGATAGCGCAAATGTTGCTATAGCTAAAGTTGATGCTGCAGTGAACAATCTTTCAAGTCAAAGAGCATCTTTAGGAGCGACCCAGAACAGGTTAATGCACACAGCTGCATCAGTATCACAGGCTGCTGAGTCATTGCAATCAGCAGAATCTCTGATAAGAGACACCGATATGTCTACAGAAATTGTCGAGTTGACAAAGAACCAGGTTCTCGTTCAGAGTTCAACTGCGGTACTGGCACAGGCAAACCTGATCCCAAATCTCGTCTTAGAACTTTTACGATAGCCGATCTGCAGGGAGGCAAGCCCTCGAATGAGGGCTTGTTTTTTTTTAACTCAGTAGTAAAAATTATGAATAGATGTAACGGCAAACATCATACTCCACTGGTAAAGTAAATCATAGTCTCATTGCAAAGAAACCTGACAAAATAATACTTGTTTGCTACTGTAACTTTTTGATGATATGTTTGAATTATCATAATTTATCTTTATTCATATAAAAAACGATTAATTAATTGAAATCTTTTAATGATAAGATATTATTTTACTGGAAGATAAAGTTATATCATTTAAGTTTTATTTATCTTTAATTTTTTTTTACCTTTGTTTGATAAAAAAGGAAAAAAGATAAAAGTAATATATCAAAGGATAAATCATGACTAACTCAAAAGGTTATGCAGACGCTGTGATGGGGTTACAGTGGGGGGATGAAGGTAAGGCAAAGATAGTTGACCTTATAAGTGATAAGTTCAACTATGATTATACAATAAGGGTTCAGGGTGGTGCAAACGCCGGACACACTGTAGTGCATAGAGAAAAGAAGTTCATCTTTCATCTCATTCCTTCTTCTATCTTGAATAAAAATTCCATATCAATTATTGGGAATGGCGTAGTTTTTGATCCTAAAATATTTTTTGAAGAGCTTGGTGCCCTCAAATCATTTGATAAAAATGTTGATAAGAGGATTTTCATATCTGATAAAGCAACTTTGATTTTACCAATCCATAAAAAAATAGATATCACGAGAGATGAGATTTTAAAGATCGGAACAACTAAAAGAGGGATAGGTCCAGCTTATGAGTGTAAAGTTGCCAGGGTTGCAATAAAGCTATTTGACCTTATTACTGGTGATTGGGTTAGAAAGCTGAAACTTCTCTTACAGTATTATGGGATTGATGATGAAGATGTATTTAAAGAAAATTTTAAATTCATCGATCAGTATGTTGAAAAACTTTTACCTTTTATTGAAGATAGTGAAAGGCTGGTTTTTAGTGTTTTAAAAGAAGGAAAGTCAATACTTTGTGAAGGAGCTCAGGGAGCTGCTCTAGACATCGATTTTGGTACCTATCCTTTTGTTACATCTTCAAATACTATAATCTCATCTGTCTTTTCTGGTGGTGG
>JAAYUW010000009.1 GCA_012517545.1 Exilispira sp. | reverse complement strand
TTTTTTGATGAGATAGATTTTGAAGCCTGTAAAGAAGAAAAAAATGATATTTTGAATATAGGATTTATAGGTAGATTAACCTATCTTAAGGGATTGGGCATTCTGGTAGATTCCCTAAAATTCTTGAAAGAGGATGGGATAAAGTTTCATCTTTATGTTGCAGGCAAATTTTTAGATAGTGAATATGAAAGTTTGATATATTCGAAGATAAATGAAATAAAAGTTGAAAAAGATGTTACATTTCTTGGTTTTATAGAAGATAAGAAAGAGTTTTTTAAAAAGATAAATCTTCTTGTTGTACCTTCTATGAAAAGAGTAAAGGAGACTTTTGGTCTTGTTGCTATAGAGGCATTGATAAATAAAGTCCCTGTTATAGGTTTTAATAGCGGAGCCTTACCTGAAATTCTTTCCTATGGACCTTCCGGGATTTCTATTTGCGAAAGTTCTAAAGAACTCGCAAGTGCTATAAAACAACTTCAAGATAAAGAACTTGCAAATATCTATGCAAAAAATGGTTATTTATTTGCTAAAACACTATGCAATACAGATGTTTTTAGAGAATCATTTAAAGCTATTTTATAAAAAAAATTATGCTAGTAGTAAGTTGATTTGCTTTTATATTTAAGATGTTCGGTAAATGTTTTCGAAAAGTAATGAGTCCCATCTCCTTTTGCAACATAGAAAAGGTAGTCTGTTTTTGCCGGAAAAAAAGCTGCCTTAAGAGAATTAAACGATGGATTGCAAATAGGAGTGGGAGGTAAACCCTTGCGAAGATATGTATTGTAAATAGATGGAACTTTCAGATCATCCTCTGTAAGCTTCTTTTTGTGTTCTGGTAAAATATATTCGACCGTAGGACAGAGTTCAAGGCGCATACCCTTATTAAGCCTATTATAAATAACTGATGCGATTATTGGTTTTTCAGAATCTACCACGGCTTCTTCTTCGATCAAAGATGCTATGATAATTTTTTTATATATTTCACCAGTGCTTAATTTATCGATTAAAGGTATTTTTGATAAAATTGAAAAAAAATAGTCTACTGAAATTTTAAGAATTTCTTCAGCTTCGGTATTTTCAGATATAAAATAAGTTTCAGGATAAAGAAAACCTTCAAGTCTATTTTCTAAAGGGATCTGTGTGTTAAAATTTTCCCAGTAACTTAAAAGATTTTTATCCTTAAAAAAATCCCATTGAGCCAGGAAAGAATCTTTTCTAATAACCCTGTAAAAATCTTCTTCTGTCATAATATTATTTGATTTAAAAACTGCTGCGATTTCAGATAATTTTAAACCAGGAGGAATGATTATTTTCTTTAAAAATCCTATTCCTTTATTTATCTCTTTCATCAAGGACCAGTAGGTTGTATATTTTGATACTTTATAAGAGCCAACTTTTATAACAAGATCTGGGAAAAATACTCTTGTATAGATCCTTATTATAAAGTTGTTTCCAATGAGTCCATGGTTTTTAAGAGTTTTTATAACCGAAGATAGTGTATCTCCATTCTTAACTTCAAAATTAAAATCTGAGTTTAAAGGAATTACAGAGGTAATAAAAAAGCCATAGATCAGAACAGATATAATGAACATTGAAAAAATCAAGATAAAAATAATAAAAATTTGTTTTTTCATATAAATTTAATTGGTTTATTTTCCTTTGTTGAATTTAATTTTTTTTGCAAAGATTGGCATTACACAATTTTTGCGTATAAATTTGTTTGCCTTTAAAATAGAGAATAAACAAAGGATGCTATCTTTTAAAATTGTAAAATAGTAACGATAGAGTCAATATATCAAGGGATAGGCTTATACTGCATTGAAGTACCAACCACTATAGCTCCTTCTGCAATAGATAAAACAGGATTTGTAACTATAGATAGTTTCTTAATTTTCCCATCTGGCATCTTAACATCGACAACAGATTCAAAAGGTTTTGGCCCTGGAAAATCGAAGGCTATGGTATAGTACTTAGCCAGGTCTATCTCTGCTATTTTGATCATATTGCCAAGAATTTTAGCTTTTATCTCTACTATGGCTTTTGTAACCCTGATAGAAATCTTATTTGTTTCATTGTCATATCGTACAGAGACTTCACCATTTGCCTGTGATTTTGTCGTAATGTTACCTGGGTTTATGGTTATAGTAACATCAGCTGTAAAAAGTGCCTTGCCAGGTGAAAAAATTATATTAGGATTTTGAACCAACCATCTATAACTTCCAGAAAGCCCAACAACAGAAAATTTTTCGGTATTTGAAAGATCTCCGACTGCGGTAAGAAACTTGGTAACTGTTTCTTGCCTTATCTGTATACTTGCATCTGCTTCAGGGTTTATGGCAGACAGGTCTAATATTGAAAAAGAGAAAATGATTGTAACAAATAAAATCATGTAAATAGTACGCTCTTTCATAATAATCTCCCTCAGTTTCCTTTATGTCGATTTAATTTTTCAGAAGTTGAACCGATGTTTCCTGTCCATAGTTTTATATTGGTACCAACTGTTTTAAGTCCAGAGTCTAAAAGTTTTTTCTGGATTCTTGCAGCAAGAGCTAAAAGATCTTCAAGTTCTCCTTCGATGGTTGTTTCAAAAGGGCCAACTAAATATTCAAGACCTGATTCTTTTATGCAGTTAATGGCAATATCAACAAAATCATATATATCTTTCTTTTCAGATATTCCTATTGGGACAACTTGAATAGCCATTGCACTTTTATATTTTGACATAATCACACCTCAAATTGAAAGATAGAGATATATGAATCTTCCTTTAAATAAAGATAGCTCAAATTTAATAATTCTCCATCATTTTGAATTTTTCTTTATTTTGTAAATCATCAACCGCTTGCATGATTTTTGGGAAGATTTTAAGTAAATAGATGGATTAACAAAAAAATCTCCTATAAAATCAAATATAAAAATAAAGCGAATTTAAAAACTATTTCAAAAGTCCAGATACTATAAGATCAACAGCTTCATCTTCAGATAATCCACGGCTCATGAGAGTTTCAAGTTGCTTTGAATCAACTGAACCTATAGCAGCTTCGTGTGTTACCTGTGCCTTTGGATCGTTGACCGAAACTTTTGGTATGGCTACAGCTTTAGCATTCCCCTGGATTATCTCCTTACAGTCAACATGCCCTTTGCAATAAGGTGCATCAGCGACTATTTCATTTTCAACCATTGCGTTTGAGTTATCTTTTACAGCAAGGTGGCTTATTAAAACACCAGCTGAATTTTCTTCAATAAGATGGGCTGACTCAAGGATTTTAATCTTGTCGTAACTTTTGCCATATATTCTTGCAGTCATATAAACAGAACCATCTTTATAAACATCAGCATTATACTGGAGATCTATACTTCCTGCATCACCTTTTATAAGTTCGAACTCTGAAATATAGGAAGAATTTTCTTTAACTATCACTTTTGTTTTAGGCACTATAGTTACTCCACCATGTGGTCCATGAATATGTCTTTCAAAGTAGGTTAGTTTTGCATTTTTTTCAAGTGTAATATTTGCATCCATAATATGCTGTATATTTTTAGCATTTGGGAATGTGCAGACGGCTATGAATGTTGCTTCCGCATCTTCTTTTAAGATAGTATTTATCTTTAACTTTTGAACTCCATCAGGTGGTATCAAACCAAAGCAGAATCTAACGGGATTTTCTAACTTTACTCCCTTTTCAACGGTAATATTTATATCTACTCCATCATCAAGGCTTTTAGAATTTATCAAAAGTCCATCAACAAGGTGAAGTCCAAGAACCTTGTTGCCATGTATTTCAACATGAGCGATCTTATCTGATAAATCATGTAGCTCAGCAGAATCGAGAAGTTGTTTTATAAGTTCAAGATCATTATTTTTTTCCATTTTTTCCTCAAATTAAGAAATATGTTTTTTTATATCAATTTTAACTCTTTTTCTGTTATTAATGCGAATCGTTTAGCAAGCTCATGAAATAAGGTATATTGGTGTTTTGATAAGATCATTTTATTTAATATCAGTATCTGGCGTCCCGATATGATCACAGGGTTTGCACTTATTTGAAAAATATTTCAACATATCACTCATCTTTCCCTTATCAACAAGTTTACCTCCGCAAAGGAGAAAGGCATGATCAGCCCACCTTAAAACCTGCTGGCTATGAGTTACGAGTATTACGGTTGAACCTTCTTTTTTAAAATCAGAGATAATCTCATAAATATAGTTGAGAGAGTCTATGTCTATTCCACTATCAGGTTCATCCATGATGACCAATTCTGGCTTCATAACATATATAGATGCCAGTTCAATACGCTTCCTTTCTCCTCCAGAAAGGTTTTTATCAACGGCTCTCTTTCTATATTTTATAGGATCAAGTCCTACCTTCAAAAGACCTTTTTCTATGATATGATCAAAATTTTCAACAGAAGCATTTGGAATTTCAGCTCTTTTTTCTTCTTTTTTTGAGTTTGAATATTTGCTACTTGCAAGGAGAAAATCTTCTACAGTTATGCCCTCGAACCTTGCTGGTTCTTGAAAAGCAAGAGTTATGCCAAGTTTTGCTCTTTTTTCTATTGAAAGATCCTTTATAGAGACTTCATCAAATATGATATCTCCTTCTATCTGTCTATAACCTGACAGACCCATAATAGTATTTGCAAAAGTGGACTTTCCGGCTCCGTTAGGCCCGACAACTGCATGCACATAACCTTCCCATACTTCAAGGTTTAATGAGTTGAGTAAGGTTTTTCCATCTTTTTTCAAAGTTAAGTTTTTTACTTCAAGTAAAGTTTTTGGATTATCCATAATCTTTCCCTGCGAATTTTTGATTCTTTCGACAAATCTGTTCTTTTCACTATTTACCTATTTAATCGGATTTGTAGATAATACTAATGGATTTTTAATACAAATAAAAATTCATATAACTCATCTATCATTGATAATTTATTCATTTTATCTAAAAAAATCAAGAAAAGTGGAAAACATTATCTTTGATTTTTATATTGTTTTTGCTATAAATAATTGGCTCAAATCGGTGTAAATCTATATTATTTTTTGTTTATTTCACTTTATAAGAGATGTAAAATTGGAGACTTAAATGACTTGTAAAAAAAATCATAAATTTGTTGCTATTTTATTTTTATTTACTTTTTTATTTTTCTTTTTCTCATTTACTGATCAAGATTATATTATTGTCAAAGATATGATGGGAAATGATATAAAGATAAAGAAAGAAATCAAATCTGTCATTACTTTAGATCCTTTTTCTACTCAGATAATGATAAGTTTATCTCTTACAGATCTTGTTGTGGATGCTCAATATGGCACAAATCTTATCGGGAAAGGATTTGAGCGAGTTGCCCCACAGTATAAGAACTGGGGAAGTAGTTTTTCTGGAAATAACTTAATATTTGAAAACATAGCTGCAAAAAAGCCAGATTTAATAATTTCTCAAATTGGTAGAGGTGGATTAGATAAACTTAAAGAGATGGGATTTTCAGTCTTTATTGTTGATGTTGAAACTCCTTCAAATTTTTTAAAATCAGTGCAAGAGGTAGCAACTTTATTTGGAAAGCAAAAAGAAGCTAAAGAGATTAATGCTCTTGTAGAGGAAGATCTCAACAGTTTTGAAGGCACAAAAGAAACTTTTTCGGCCAAAATTTATCCTGAAAAACCAAAGATTTATATAGCTGGTAGCAACATTTTGCGAACTTTTGGGAAAAGCTCGATACAGAGTTATCTTATAGGTCTTTCTGGTGGTAAATCTGTTGCAGATACATACAATCAAACTAAAGTTGATATCAACCCGGAAACTCTTATAGGAATGAATCCTGATATTATTCTTCTAAGTTCATACACCGCTGAAAAAAAGGAACAGATTCTTCAGGATTCAAGATTCAGTAGCATAAATGCTGTAAAGAACAGGCAGATTTACACGATTCCATCTTTTATAGTTTCCTGGGATCTTCCATCCTTTGAAATAGTTGGTGGAATTTGCTTTATCAGAAATATTATTTCAAAAAATATATATTTAGATACATACATCGTCTTACTTCAAAAATTATATAGCAAAGTTTATGCTTTAAATCTATCAAAAGATGAAATTTCCTCACTACTCCTGGTTGCCAAATAATTCAATGTTCATCTGACTAATTATCTTATAACTCTTCGCTAGTTTTCAAGACCTTGCCATATAAAGAAAAATTGCAAAGAGCTTAAAAAGTGCACATTAACCGGAAATGCCTGATTTTATAAAGAATTTGACTTATGAATAATAAAAAAATCACATACTAAAAATACAGCCCGGGAAAGGCAAAACGACTATGAATATTTTTTCACAGTATTATTGCAGGATAGTACTATGGTATGATTACAAGAAATAGGTTATTGTAAGGCTATTATCGTAAAAATACTAATAATTTAAATACTTTTATAAATATATAAATGAATACTATACAGGTTAAAGATTTATCATTCTCATATCTAAATTTTGCACTCAAAAAGATATCTTTCTCTCTTAATAAAAAGGATATTTGTGCCATTTTAGGCCCTAATGGAGCAGGGAAAAGCACTCTTTTGAAGTGTCTTGCATCTGTTTTGAGACCTCAAATTGGATCAATAGTTATTAATGGAACGGATATTGCAAACTTTAGGAGGAAAAAGTATTCTTCACTTGTTAGTTATATTCCTCAAACTATCAATATTTTACAGCCATTTAAGGTGATAGACATAGTTGTTTCTGGAGTAAACCCTCAGCTTAAATTTTTTCAATATCCATCACAGCAGCATTACAAAAAAGCTTTCGAGCTTCTCGATGAATTCAATCTTACCTATCTTGCAAACAGGCATATGAATGAAATAAGTGGTGGAGAACTTCAACTCGCATTTTTCTTAAGAGCATTGATGACTGACTCAATAATATTTTTACTCGATGAACCCACAGCTTTTCTGGATTTCAAGAATCAATCACTTGTGCTTTCAACTATAATAAAGATTGCAAAGGAAAAAGAAAAAACGATATTAGTTTCTTTACATGATCCAAATCAAGTTTCATTGATAGCAAATCTTGTACTTCTTTTAAAAGATGGAGTTATGCTTGATTTTGGAGATTCAAACTCTATTCTTATGGAAGATAACCTTTCAAAACTCTATAATATGCGTATAAAGACAATTAATAGCGATAAAGGAAAGTTTTTCATGCATCAATTTGATTTTATAGACTATGAAAAATAGTGATCTACCTTTATAAGGTAGAAGAATACTTTATCATTTAATATTTGATCAGCAAATATACTTTTAAAATAAGCATGCACTTGCCAGATAAACTATGATGTATGATTATTTCTTTACTAATGAAAAGTACTAATCAGCTGAAAGTCCTTTAATTTAATGCATTTTAATGAAAATACAAAAAATTATTGAAAACACGAGAATTTATGAGAAAAATTTTAATTATATCGACTCTTATTTTTCTAATTATTTTTATTTTTTCTTTTTATATAGGACAACAAAAAATAGGTATAAAAAGTATAAATAGCTTTATCTGGGATAGTTTACCTGGTAGACAAAGTAATCAAAATGAGGATTTTGATTTGATAAAAACGATATTGTTTCAGATAAGGCTTCCAAGAATTTTAGGAGCAACACTTGCTGGTTTAGTTCTAGCTATCAGCGGAGCAATACTTCAGGGTATCTTCAACAATCCTCTGGCGTCCCCATATCTTTTAGGTATCTCGAATGGAGCTGGTTTTGCTGCTGCTCTGGCTATACTTCTGGATCTTTCAAAACTCTATATCCAGTTATTCTCATTTTTTGGAGGTATTTTAGCAGCATTATTATCTGTTTTTCTTGCATCTATATTTATAAGTAAGGAAAAAAATATAATAATTCTTGCAGGTGTTCTTGTTGGGAATCTCTTTGCAGCGTTTACAATGTATCTTAAGATGGTTGCAGATCCAGTTTCAAAGCTACCAGCAGTAGTTTACTGGATGATGGGGTCATTTGCAAACACAACTATGAAAGATATCATTTATTCATTGCCCATAATTACTGTAAGCATCTTTTTTTGTTTTTTGCTTTCCTGGAAGTTCAATATACTGTCCTATGGGGACTCTCATGCTCTTTCTCTTGGAGAAAGTCCTGTATTATTAAGGTTGATAGCACTTTTATTAACTACTATGGCGACTTCAGCTGTTATTAGTTATAGTGGCATTATTGGTTGGATAGGAGTTGTTATCCCACAGATCGCAAGGTTAAGGGTGGGTCCTGATTATCGTAAGCTTTTGCCTATATCACTTCTATGGGGAGCTAGTTTTACACTTTTTATAGATGATGTATGCAGAATATTTAGAGGTTACGAGCTTCCTGCCGGGATAGCATCAGCTATCATAGGAATCCCTTTTGTTTTTTTTATGATTTTTAAAAGGGATGTTTAGTGTTGTGGTTTTAGAAGATAAAATATACTACAGTTTAAAGTCTAAAGCCGAAAGTTCGGGTAAATTTTTTCGCTATTTGCTAGTTTATATAGATTTTGTTATACAAAAAAACTGTGAAGAGCACTTTCAGCTATCCACTTCTGCATATAGCCTGATTGTATAGAAAAATGTTACGAGCAATAAAAATACATGACCATATATTTGTTTTGTTTTTAAAATTAACATTTGCTTTAATTAAGCAGGCACCTGGGAGATAAATGAGGGTTGATTGATTAAGTTTTAATGACGATAATTCAGTGAAAAAAGTAATGGTTAATTGAAACTAATTTATTTTTAAGCATTAATATTAAAATTGCTAAAAATAGGTTAGTTTGTTGTTTTTTTATTAATAAAATATTATATTTAATATAGAAAACAAATGGAGGATTTATGTCTAAAAACGATAAGTATGTTTGTCAGGTATGTGGCTTTGTTTATGATCCTGCTGAAAATGATAATGTCGCTTTCGAAGATCTTCCAAAAGATTGGGTTTGTCCGGTTTGTGGTGCCTCTAAAGACCAGTTTGAGAAAGAAGAAGAGTAGTTTTTACTTCTTCCAGAAAATTCATCTTAAAGCTTAGAGTTATTTACTATTCTAAGACTTTAAAACTAAAATATTTTGAATATTTAAGAGATTTAATAAAACCACTTTTGAAAATCTGGAAGATTTCTAATGATTGAATTCTATTTAATGAGCTCATTGCTGGACAATACTATTAAAGTCTATTTGATGTAAAAGATGTTAATAAATATTATATGGGAAAATCATCATAATCAATGGATGAGATTTAAAATTGTTTTGAAAAATGAGCTCATTAAATTTCTAATTTTGAATATTTTTGATAAAAGATAGTTTATCTTTTTATAATTTTAACAGTGCTCTAATTTTTGAAAAAGCTCATATATTTGATTTGCATAAGATCTTATTAAATTTTATGTTCATTCGGCAAATTATCTTCTAGTTCTTAGTTTACTGTGAAGAGACCAAAAAGTGCTGATTAACCAGGGACCAATTTTATCAGAAAACCCAAATAAGATCGTGTTTTATTTTTGCACTGATAGATTATAACTTAAAACTAAAAAAAATAACTTAGATTGAAGAAAAACCCTGAAAGTAACACCTTGCATTAATTATTCAAAAACCATGGGTTGATAAAAGATAAATAAAAGAGAGGTTGAGATGAAAGCTTTTAAGATAAAAGAAAATATCTACTGGGTTGGAGGTATTGACTGGGATTTGAGGGATTTTCATGGTTATACCACTGAAAGAGGTTCGACATATAACTCTTATCTTATTGTTGATAAAAAGGTTGCTCTTGTTGACACAGTAAAGCATTATCTTTCGGATGATATGGTGGAAAGGATTAAAAGTGTTATAGATCCCTCAAAAATTGACTATATCATCGCTCAGCATGTTGAGATGGACCATTCTGGTTCACTTGAAAAGATAATTTCTCTTGCTCCCAATGCAACAATTGTCACATCACCTTTCGGGGAAAAGGGACTGAGGCAGCATTTTCCTTCGATAAAATCTTATAAAGTTGTTAAGAATCTCGAGACTCTTTCAACCGGGAAGTATACTCTGACATTTATCCTGGAAAATATGGTGCATTGGCCTGATAATATGGGAACATATATTCAGGAAGAAAATTTGCTTTTCTCCCAGGATGCATTTGGTCAGCATATTGCCTCTTATCAAAGGTTCGCCAGTGAATATCCAGAGGGTATTCTCTTTGAAGAAGCAAAAAAGTACTATGCAAATATTGTGCTTCCTTACGGAAATCAGGTCAAAAAGGTTCTGGAGCAGGCTAAACCTTTAAAAATAGAGATGATTGCACCAAGTCATGGGTTGATTTTCGATAGGTATATCGATAAAATTTGCGAGCTTTATGAAAAATGGGCAAATAACAGAACAGATGAAAAGGCAGTGATAATTTACGATACGATGTGGGACTCCACAAAAAAACTTGCCCATGCTGTTTCTGAAGTATTTGAAAGTCTTGATATCCCATATGAACTTTGCAACTTAAAGGTAACTAATTTTTCAAATTGTATCACCAGATTGATTGATGCAAAGTATATTGCTATAGGTTCACCGACATTAAACTCCTCTATCTATCCTTCAGTTGCCGGTTTTTTAAACTATATGTCAGGTCTTTGCCCAAAAAATAGGGTTGGTTTTGCTTTTGGTTCTTATGGATGGGGAGGACAGAGCATTCCAAAAGTTGAGGAAATCCTTAAACAGTTAAACTTTGATGTTATTCCGTCTTTCAGTTGCCAGTATATCCCTTTTGAGGATACTCTGGATAAACTTAAGAAAAATCTTGCAGATGAGATTTTAAAAAGAAAAGATTCAAAGTGATTTGATAGATTTAAATCTGATTTATCACCTGACTATTCTTTAACAATATCAATAAGATTTGAGCTTTTATTTATGATTGATAAAATAGCTAAACCACCTTTAAAACTAATCGATGAGGTTTCTTTTGTAAAGATGTTTGAAAGGCCAGAACTCTCATATTTATAGATTTTATCAGGGAAAGTATACTTACTTCCCGTAAAACTTATATCATATAGATCATCCAGGGGGAAGAAAGAAAAGGTCCTATTTTGTTCCCCTTTTATCGTGTATTTACCACTATCGAGAATATAGATGGTTTCTTTATCATTGTGAAAGATTATATTTAATGCATTTATTTTTTTACTTTTGATTTCATTTATGAAGAAGAATAAAAGAGAGATGAAGTGGTCCTCTCTTTTACCACTTACAGAAAAGAAGTGATGCTCAAAAGTCTTATCTATTGCGTAATTTGTAAGAGACTCAGGGGGCATATTCATTTTATTTTTTCTGAACAAATCAGAAAGTTGATCTTTGTCTTTTGATACTGCATATTTGTAGGCAAGAATTGTATCGGCATCATCCTTTTCTGAAGGGAATCTTATTATTTTTTCAATTTTTATTATCTTTTCAGGTGATTTGCAGGTATCAAAATCGCCTATTGCAAAGCTTAATTTGTCTAAAAATCTATATTTTTTTGCGATTTCAAGTCCACCATCCACTGCAATGTTTATATATGAGCTGTTTACAAGACTTAAAAGCTTAGCGATATTTGAAAATTTATTGCTAAGAATATAGAGTATCTTCTTATTCATAACAAAAGTAATATTATATAAAATTAAATAAATGTAACCTAAATTTATTAATTTATTGCTGGACCTTCAACTCTGGGCTTTTAATTGTTATACACTTTTGATTGTTGCACTTTAGAAGGTATTTTATTCATTAGATTTTGTGGAGAGGATATAAGAACTAAAAATCTGTTGATAGCCATTTCGGCTTATAAAATCTATATCGCTATTTTCAGATGTAAGCATAAGTATTTCTGAGGGTATATTGTAAGCATGTATAAATATAAGCCTTTCCAAACCAGCTTCGTCCTTTATCTGTTTAAGTTTATAAATAAATTCTTTAGAGATACTCTTATTTCTTGAAAATTTTATCAAGAAGGATGTTACGGTCGATCCATTCTTTCTTTTTGCTTTAAACATGCATCCTTTCCCGGAATATATATCTGGATCTGAATCTATATTGTAACTTGAGATATCGAAAAATGCTATGATTTTAAGAAGTTGTTCGTTTATAATAACCCAATCCTGGTATTTTGAATTTATAAACTCATCATATGTCATTTTTTCATCGGTTTTTACAACAATGCCAAGCTTTTTCTCTATAGGTTTTAGATCTATATTTTTTGCAAAGAGAAGCTCATCTTCAATAACATAATCTGGTAATATCAGCTGGTTTATGCAGCTCCAATCTTCAAGTTGTTTGATAAACTCTGTTTTAGAAACTATCCTATCTCTTTCAAAGGCTATATCGGAAACATCTTTGTAATTTCTATCCATGGAAAAAAGAATATCAAGTATTTGAAATGCCTTTTGATATTCCCTTAAATAAAAATATGCAAGCATAAGATTATATAGAACATCTTCGATGAATTCCTTTTTTGCGAATTTTCTATTTTCCAGAAATTTTTGATAATATTCGATAGCCATTTTTGTATTATTTTGTTTTTGAAAGATATTTCCTAAAAGATAGTAAGATATTGTTAAAAGTTTTGGATCCTTGCTTTTTGTAATAACCTGTTTTAAATAATCAACTGCTTCTGATAAATTTTTCAGTGCAAGTTTGGCATAACCAAGGTAAAAAAGAACATTGATATTTTTTGTGTCCATCTCTTTAACAACATTAAGATAGGAAATAGCTTCAGAATATCTATTTTCAAGGAGTTCTATTTGACCAAGTATAAGAAAGATATCTTTATTTTTTGGTTTTAACTGTTTGGCATCATTTAAGAAGACTTTTGATTTATTAAACTGTCCGTTTGCAGCATATATATGTCCTATCCGAAAAAGTGCATGAAAATTATTTGGTTCATTCTGTAAAAGAAGGTAATAATAATAGAAAGCATTTACAAAACTACCAGAGTTGAAAAAACAATCAGCGAGGATTTCATAGTATTGATTCTTAAAGGGAAAGTTTTCAAATTCTGGTTTTTTCTCAATAGGTGCAAGGCAGAGTATGGCATTTGAAACATCATCTATCTTATAAAGTGAAGCACCATAAAAATATGCAGCTTTCAAAGAATTTTTTATCTTTTCCTGATGCTTTCGATAGTAATCAATAATACCGATGTAGTTTTCATATTCATACATTCGTTGAATCTGTAACTCCATAGGTACTTTTTTAATAAATAAAAAATAGATCCCGATCCCAGCAGCTGCAAGAATAAGTAAAACAATTACATAGATCATTTTTCTACCAGAATTGTATAGTTTATTTCTTTCAAAAAACTTGAAGTAAAAATCTTAATATAAATATTTCCCTTTGGTAAAGGAATATTTGAAAAATTTCCATTTATATTATAGGTTGAAATAAGTTTATTTTCAAGATAAATTTGCAGGGTAAAATTAATCGAAGGATCGTCTGATGAAATCTGCAAAGTATTTGAATCGTCTTCTAAATATATTTGATAAATATCTATATCGTATTCCCATGAGATTGTTCCAGTGACTGTATCAAAGCTTGTAAATTCATTTGCATTGTTCATGTTATCATCTGGTTCTATTTCAAAGACAGGGGAATCAGATTCTATTCGTAATGTATACGAAATCTTCTTAAAAATATTGGAATCTTTTGTATTTATCTTAATTCTGTAATTTCCAGCAGGTAAAAGAAGATGTTTGAAGGAACCTGCTCGACTTATTTGAATATTTTCATAGAAGATTCCAAAGGGAGTAATAAAAGTTAGATACATAGATGCTGAAGATGGGGAAAAAATTATTTTATAGAATCCTTCTGAAGTTATATCGAATGTAAAGTAATCTGTATCATTTTGTGTAAGATTACCAAATACAGTTCTTCCTATCTCAAGATAATTGGGCTTCTGGTCATTTGGTTCAAACTCAGAAACATTTGAAAGATTATCGGTAGGGTTTAAATTTATAGTGTAAGGCAAAAAGGCAAGGGCATCAGATACACTTTGTTTCTGAGCAATAGAAATTTTAAGATAATAATGCGAAGAAGCTTGAAACATAAGTGGGATAGTTCCATCAATATTTATTATTTTGCCAGAGTCTGGATCAATAAGTTTAATATCGTAGCTTTTAGAAGAGGTTGAAACATTTAAAAAACAATACATGTTCAGATTGGATTCATTGTTAATATCATAGTAATCAACATCATCAATATCATTTATGCGACCCACCAATGAAATCGGAGAATATCTCAGAATATTTATAACAGTGGCAAAAGATTGTGTATCGTCAGGTTCTGACTCAAATCTACTTTGATACCAATAAGTTTTTCTAGTAAAAGTTGCTTTATAATCTATTGAACTAATTCCAAAAGTATCATATATTTTAATGGATAAATGATATTTTTTTAAATCAATATCATTAGCTGAAATTGTTTTAGTATTTTTAAATTTCTTTTCCAGGATTTGATCGGAAAATTTATATATAATACTTGCTGTAATCGGTGCTTCGAATTCGATATTAATATCGAAGATCCCATTTGGTAATGCTTTGAAGTTAATCTCTTTTGTGGAAGGATTGATCTTCCCTTTATAAATTTTTATATCTGAAGAATTTGAACAACAAAAATTTAAAAGCACAATACAAAATATGAATAATAAAAATAATTTATCAATGTTCTTTTTTTTATTTAGCTTTTGCATTACGTTTATAACCTCAATTGTTAACTTAATCTTACTTTCAACATTTTATAAATAGTTTTACATATACTATAACTAATGAGAGGCACAATATTCTGATGGCTGGTGAATATATGGAAGAAAAAGATATATTTTTGGACAATTTTCATTTGCCTTTAGCAGTGTTGTTTCGCAAATAGGCACAATTGAACCATTTTCATCGACAAATTTGTAATCCTCAGCAAAGAATGGGTAGATCTTTTGAGTATAAATATAGTAAAGGTAAGCTGAAAATCCACCGCCTGTAAGTGCTGTTTTCCCTGTATCTTTTTCATAACCTGTCCATACAACTGTGAGTAAACCATCTGTGAAGCCAACAAACCAGGAGTCTTTTCCATTGTTGGTCGTTCCAGTTTTTGAGTAAACTGGATAAGAAAATCCTGTTTGCCTTTTTGCAAAATTTGAAGTTCCACCATCAGCAGAGGTAAGACCAAGAAGATAGATAAGTTCAAGATCAAGTGTTTTGTCTATAGAATCATATATCTTTTCTACATTATTTTGATAAATAATATTACCATGAGACATAACTTTTTCTATAAGATATGGTTTAACGGATGTTCCGAGATTTGCAATTGGACAATATATTGATGCTATATCGAGTAAAGAAAATTCAAACGAACCAAGAGCGATTGAAGGGTAAGGTTTGAGAGCTTCCTGACTTTTCTTATCTATAAAAGGAAATACATCGTTAAACCAATCCAGGAAATCGTTTAAATCCATCTTCATCGCAACCTGAACCATAACTGAATTTAATGACTTTTGTAAGGCTCTAAAGATTGGGATCGGTCCATTATATTGTTGACCATAATTTTTAGGTTCCCATTTTCCTGTTGATGTTTCTATGGAAAGTGGTTTATCTTCTACTACAGTTAAAGGGTTTACGATATTGTTCAAGAATGCATATAGGTACAAAACTGGTTTTATTATTGAACCAACCTGTCTTCTACTTGAAAAAGCTCTATTAAATTCATTGAGTGGAGAATATTTTTTACCACCAATAAAGGAAAGTATCTCTCCCGTCAGAGGATTTACAGATACTGAAGCAATTTCAAGATTATTTTCATCTGCAGGATCATTTACACGGGCTGGAATTATTTGTGATACATAATAATTTGCAGAATCCTGTAAAGCAAATTGTGCATAAGAGTCAGTGGTAGTATAAATTTCAAAGTCTGATTCGAAGGCTTGTTTTATCGAATAATTTGAATTTATCCATGAAAGTACGTAACTTTGAACCCATGGGGATTTGTCCTCTATCTGTAAATATGAGGATACTCCAAGTTTTGTGAAATCATAAGTATCTACATAGTTTTGGGAAAGATTATCTGCTGTTTTAGCATCTATATACTCAACTTTTTTCGCTCTATTCATCAAAACTTTGAATTTTTCTTTAGTAACATCTTTATTTTTTAAAGGAGAAAATCTTTCTGGAGATGAGATTATTGATACAAGCATCGCAGCTTCTGCAAAGTTTAGTTGCTGGACCTTTTTATTGAAATAGAACTCTGATGCTTTAGAGACACCATACCTTCCGTAACCAAAATAAGCAATATTGATGTAAATCTCGAGTATCTCTTCTTTGGTAAGTATTTTTTCGATGTAGAAAGCTGTTATTATCTCTTTTACTTTTCTTGTGACAGTTTTCTTCTGATCTGTAAATAAAAGTTTGCTTACCTGTTGAGTTATTGTAGAACCTCCAAAAGCATTTCTTCCATAGCGAATATTTTTTAACAATGAAACGAATATCCTCCTGGGGACAATCCCTTTATGGGTAAAAAAAGTCATATCTTCCTTTATTAAGAGCAAATCTATAAGAAAAACAGGTACCTGCTGAATACTTATGAACTGATAATCTTTATCTTTAAGTGAAGCTATGACCACTCTGTTTCTATCGTAAATGGTTATAGTATGAGGTGTTGCAAACCCTCTGGATCCATAATGAATTTGGTTTTGAAATTCTTTGACTCTGAAATATATGCTTTCTTTTTTACCCGAGACATTTAAAATAACTTCTGCAAGATCTTTATAACAACCATAGGCTAAAAACAAGAAAATAAGAATTATCAAGATTAAGATTATTGAAAGTATAATAGTTCGTTTAACTCTTTTGTTCTTTTTATTTGTATTGTCTATCATCTATTAAACTCTTTTTAATTTTAGTTAATTTTAATAAATTTAAAATGGCTTTTAGAAACAATGTATGGGCAAATTTGAGAAAAAAATTTAACATTTTTCCCCGACTTTCGACTGTTGAATAAAAAGAGGAGCATCTAAAATTGAATTTTTATTTTTATAAATTGTAAAATAAAGTCTCAATTATTAAAAAAGCTCTGCTCCATTCCTATTCACAAAAACAAAAAGGGAAGAAAAATTTAAAAGATATCTAATTCTTAAGCCAAAATTATCTTCATTAGAAAAATTTTACTTAAAAGAAAGTCTCCAATCGATACCGATGCCAATAGTAGAAAAAGGAGCATCCATAAAGTCATAGCAGGTAAAATATGTCGAAAGGACTTTAGGAATTATATCAAATATAAAGGAGAAGTTAAAAATCCCTCTGTTTTCTCCCATATATGAAGCACTACCAAGAGCATTATTTGAAAAATCAATGAGAAGAAGAAAAACATCTTTAACAAGAGGTATCATTGTTCCAATGTAAAGGTTAATAGAACTATCAATTGTTCCATCAAAAGGGATGGTCTTGCCGATAACTATATCCATCATGCCATTACCAAAAACGGAGCCTGAATGAAAAGCTGCATAAAACTCCACAGCATTGTAGCCCTGATACAATTCAAACACTGCACCAAGTGCTATATCTATAGAACCCTGAGAGATCCTGTACTTTGTTGAGATAAAAAAAGGTGTAGCTGGCATCGGGTTATATAGGGCAAACTGATGTCCAAAACCTATTTCCCAGTTTTTTATGAATGAAAAAGAAAATGCCAGTGGAAGATAATTTGGTGAAGAAAAAACATAACCAAGATTAAGATTAAAAGAGCCAGCTGGAACTGGAAGAGCACAAGGAGCTATAATATATCCGTTGATTCCACCAAAAGTAACAAGATAGTTTGAGTTAGAAGTTCCAGCAAAGAGATTGATGGATAAAAAAGAGATCAAAATAAGCAAAAAGAAAACCTTTAGAACTTTGAATGTTGATTTTTTCATAATGCCTCCAGAATTAAATAAAAACTCAAAATTTAAGAAGATAGTTAAAATAAGTGCCTCTTTAAAAATAAATACACATAAATAAAGAGAAAATAAGCAAAGTTGGCCTTTTATTATGAAAAAAAGGAAATTTTAACTATATCCTTTAGAATAATATAGACTAAAAGAAGAAAAAATCAAAAGTTTTTTACGAAATTAACTTACAACTTTTAATTAAAAATATAAAGATTATATAAAAAAGTTAAAGAAGATTGAAAAAGAGATATGAGATTAAAAAAATAAACAAAAAGTTTACACTACGAATGTATATAGAGATATAAAAAAAATGAGATGCACAGGGATCGAACCTGTGGCCCCCTCCTTAAAAGGGAGGTGCTCTACCG
Organism: Exilispira sp.; assembly: GCA_012517545.1. Classification (GTDB taxonomy): domain Bacteria; phylum Spirochaetota; class JAAYUW01; order JAAYUW01; family JAAYUW01; genus Exilispira. Next base: position 4,030 of record JAAYUW010000009.1, on the reverse strand, counting down.
GCTGAGCTAGCATCTCATTTAATTAACATCGAAATTTAAATAACACTATTTATATTTTTTGTCAAATGATTTATGAAAAATACCCCTATTTTTTTAAATAAGCAGACACCTATAGAATGACCGGGGAACTATTCTGGAGGTAAAATAAGAGTGTAAAAAAAGCAGCAGAAAAACTGCTGCTTTTAAGAAAAATTGAAATAGAAAGTTCTTCACTTTTATGAAGAGAAAATAAAATATTCTTATTCTAAGTCCATTTAAGCAATTAACATTGTCAGATAAAAAAGACTTTTCAATATAACCTGACACTTCGTGATTGCCAGCCACAAAAACCTGGAAGAACCTATTTTCTACTTTTTTGTAAGTCTTAGCCTTAAAAACTAATTGATTGAAAGATTATCTGTGGAATGTTACCAGCTTCTTAACTACCAGGAGAAGGAAAGGGTAACAATCATATTGCTTTCAGGTATCGTTCCCGGGAACATCCCCAGTTCTTTAGTATAGTAAGCAAAGCTTAAATTTAAAATAACAAGATTTAATGTAAAACCGACTGCGGGATAACCCTGGTACAAACCACCTCTAACTGTGAGAAAGCCAAGAGTTCTAAACTCTGCTCCAAGGAAGAAGTAGTTACCCAGTAAAGAAAGATTAAAACCATATTCATTAAAATCTTCAATCAAAAGATTGACTCCATGAACATCAACAGCTATAACGGCTTTATCCATGATAAGCGGAATAATTGTTCCAATATTCCAGGATACACCAGCATTTATCTCAACAGGGATAATGGCTGTTCCTGAATTTTCTAAGGTTCCAGAGATAAGTTGATTTATATCGTTTGATTCAGCATAGTTTATCTTGATACCCGGTAGATTTAAAAAAGAAAGACCAACTTGAAATGCACCAAGTTTTAAAATAGCTCCAAGATCAAAACCGTAACCGTAGCCAAACTTAACGGAAAAAGGAAGAAGTCCTGAACTTGATGACATCGAATCCATCAAAGTCAAAAGGTTTTGTGTAGGGACATCAGCCCAGGCTCTTGCAATAACTTTTGCATTTGCACCAATATACAAAAAGTTACCTATGCGGAACGAATAACCAAGTATAGCACCTGCTTCGGCGTTCATAGTGATCTTAACATCTGGCGCTGCGATGGTTGGATAAAAGGAGGCACTAAGTCCAGCATTATCGTAAACAGCAAAAGCAAGCCCCCCCCTCATGAAACCAATAAATGGAAGCCCACTAAGCCCCATCCCAAGTTTAGCGTTCAGTAGACTTGAAATAAAATCTGGATTAGAGATTTCTGTATCGAGGTTTTGAAAGAAATTAGTTGCTTGAGCTATATTTATAAAATCAGGATTGAAGTAAACATTTAGGTCAATAATCGAAAAATGATTGTTAGAGGGAAGTGCATAACCTGCAGGGTTGTAAAACATTCCGTTAAATCCAGTTGCAACACTTGTGAATGCTCCTCCAAACCCAAAAACACTTGCAGATATATATGGAAAGAGACTTATATACTCCTGTGCAAAAACTGGAGTCGATAATAAAAGTAGTAGTAATATTATTATATTTAATCTTTTCATTTTGTCCTCCTTGAAGATCTAGTGAGTAGTAAAGAAATTCAAAAAATCATTGAGTGCAGATGCGACTTCATAACTTGGTGAACCAGGTTCAGCGTAATTCAAAATATTATCAACAGAATCGGCTGCAGCTTCAATATTAACTAAAACACCACTAAAATCATTGCCACCATCGTTGCCACTTTCAAGGTAAGCACTAAACTCGTCTAGTAATGCTGTATTCATATTCATAACAGTTATAACCGCTGCAGCAAGGTTTGCTATAATATTTTCAAGTTGAAGATCTGTATCCCCTGGGGAGGCAATAGCAGCAGCATTAAGGTAATCAGCACCATCAGCAATATTGTTAAGCATAACAGCAAGTACATCCAGATCTGCCTCATCTACAGTGCCACTTCCATCAATATCTGCGATAACAGTTGTTATATCTTCAGAAGGTTCACCAGAAGAAGCTGTTGCTATAAGATCGGTAACAACATTGGTGACAATATCTTCAACACCGGATGATGTAACATAGGCATTTCCGATGATCCTATTTGCTCTAACATAGAGATCACCTTCACTTCCAAAAATACCAGCATCAAAGTCAGTTTTAAGTAAATTTAAAATAGCTGAGATCTCTTCAGCTTCACCACTTAGTAAAACCTGTTCAGCATAGTCAAGCCTGGTAGCAGGATCTTCAATATTGCTGTAATTTTTTTCAACTGTAGCTTCAAACAGGTTAAACTCGCATCCAAAAAGAAAAACTATCATTATTAAAAATGATAATAAAGCATAAAATTTTTTCATAATTACCTCCATGGTATTTTTAAACATTTACTTATTTTACCATTCTTCGTTTTTCTTCTTCATGTGTTTCCAACTTAAAAAGAAAAAAAGAGTCTATTTTATAACTTTTATTAAATTTATACTGCAAAGTTAATACTTTTATATTGCTGAAAAAACGAAGAATATTTAAATAACTCTCTTAACTAAAAAAATCTTTAATCACTTTTTTCTAAAAGAAAACTTTTGAAAAAAATATAGTACTTAAAAAGATAAAAATAAATTATCTAATTCCAAAAATAATATAGTATGATAAACTCAAAAATCAACTATTTTGCAAAATTTATTTAAATTAAATTGTTTTTTTTATTTAAATTACTTTCAAATTTTAATTCATTTTCTTTAATGAAAGATTCTGGAATAAATTTTATTTTAAAATACATAACATAAAGTTAATTTAGACCTGCTTTTTGATAAGTAAATATAGAAAAAAAGGAGCTCCTAAAAAGCCAGTTAGTGCACCTATCGGTATTTCAAGATTTGTCTTGAAAATTATTGGCACTGAGCAGTTGAGGATATTTAGAAAAACCAGGAAGATCCCACCAATAAAAAAGCTAAGAGTAAGACTTTGTTTGAATCTTAAAAAAATCTTTGAACCAATAAAATATGGAATAATTATACCAACAAATGGGATTATTCCACTTTGTGATACTATTAAACTTGTTCCTACAGAACTTACAAGAAAAAAAATCTTTTTGAATTTTCCAGCGTTTATACTTATAAGACTCGTATCACTTTCAGCAATTTTTAAAAGATCAAATTCCTTATGAAAAATAAAATAAATAAAAAATATGATAGCTTCAATTGCAATTATAAATATCCAGTTTTTATCAATAAGAGGTATCATCCCCATCATCCAGGAAAGAGCGAGATTAACTTTAGAACCTAGAAGATAGAAAAGTATCGTAATGCCTGCTGTAAAAAAGGAGTTTACTATAATACCACTGATGATAAGATTTGACGAGCGTGAAGATTTGGATATAGATGCTATCAAAAATATAATTAAGGCAGCAATTATGCCACCGATTACAGCGAACAAGGTGGAGAATTTATAAAAGAAAGGGAAAAAGGAGCTTAAGAAAAGTGCAAAAACTGATCCAAAGGAAGCGCCAGAAGAGATACCAAGGGTATATGGTTCAGCTAGAGGATTTTTTAAGAGGTTTTGCATAACAAGTCCACTATATGCGAGAATACCACCTATTAAGAATGAACAGACAAATGATGAAATTCGAATAGAGATAACAATAGTTTTTAAGGTAATTTCATCATCTGTAAGATGACTATTTTTTGAAAAAATAAGTTTTATGGCTTTCTCAGGCTCAATATAAACTGAACCAATGGAGATTCTTGTTAAAAAAAGTACAAGTATTAGGAAAAAAAGTAAAATGTAAACTTTCAAAGATCTTTGTTCTTTCATCTTGTGCTATCGAATTTTCTTGTTAGATGCACCAGGTTTTGTTATTGGAATATTTGCCCTGCATAGAGGGCAATCATCTGGTTCAAAGAGATTTGCCTTAACTTTAGAAAGAGACTGAACCTTAATACCATCAACTATGATTTCTGAAGGACTTCTATCGAGCAGTACAAATATGCCTTCTACTTTAACATCAAGTGCGGTGCAGCAG
>JAAYUW010000117.1 GCA_012517545.1 Exilispira sp. | reverse complement strand
GATTTTGTATCAAGCATACTGCTGATTTTGCTTTCTATTTTTGGATTATTATTTTATAAAAATAAAAAAGATAAGTTTTTCTTTCTGGCAGTTTTACTGGTACAGTTAGTTTTTATAGGAGTCCTATTTGATATTATAAAGCATTACCCAAATATTTTAACAGTACTTTCTTCTATTAGTGTTGTATTGATTATTATTTTCCTTTTGTTGAAAGATGATAAGGTTTTTACATATATCTCTTTTGCCATTCACTTTGTCTCATTATTTCAATTATTGTTTGTATTAAATTTGATAAGATAGTTTTTGTTTTTCAAAAATTGTTCATATTATTTGCCAAATAGTTTTATTTTTTTATTCAATTTTAAAAAGCAATCCTTATTTAAAGTAAATGTGATGGAAAAAATTATTATTGATAATATAATCTCTTTTGCAAAAAATTTATCAAAGACCAATAAGTTAAATGGATATATCTATCTTTTAGGTGTTTATGAAGAGAATAAGAATCATATTGATGATAAAGATTTACTTAAACTTTTAATACATATTCTAAACCTTCAAAAAGAAATATATCCAAATAGAGATTCCAGTTTTTATGTAAGAAAAGCCATAGAATACTCAATAAAAACCGGTTCAGATGAAGATTTAATAGAGATTTATCAAAATTATTGCCTTCAATTATACAGAATGGCCAAAATTGATAAATGCGCACTTTTGCTTGAAAATTTTTTGCAAAATTTTAAAGAGAAATTGTCGCAAAAAGATACAGTTTTTTTGAGGGAACTTGAGATATCTGTTAATGCGATTTATAAGCCAAAGGAAGTAGTTAGAACAATAAGTTTTAGAGATATAATAGACGAAAAAATAGATAAAAATCTTATAATTCCATCAATTATATCGTTTGGGAAGACTTTTTTTTCTTCTTATAATAATGATAATATTCCAAATTTATTTATGATTTTTGCTAAAGCAATGTCTTATATTAAAGCTAATAAGAGCCTTATCAGTTCCAGTCCATCATTGTTAGCTTCTTTGCATAATTTTTTTGGAAATATTTATTATAACTTTGGCCTTTATACAAGGGCAAAAAGACATTTTTTGCGAGCATTTCTAGGTAGTCTTGCAGAGACGGACATAAATACCATTGCAAAGTATCAAAAAAATGTTGCTATTGCTTTGTATGAAATTGGATCTGTTGATAAAGCTAACAAATATTTTGGTTTCATTGAAAAGCTTTATAAGAACCTGGAAGATCCAATAGTATTAAACCAGTTTTATTCAGTTCTAGGTCTCTCATATATAAGATTGGGTAGAATTTCTCTCGGCAATTCCAGATTAAAATCTGCAATTGTATATAGAATCTCAATTCAAGATCATTATTCACTTTTGCATACTCTTGTTTACTCAATTTTATTTAATATTCAATGGGATAAAGATAATGCTAAATATTACTATGAAAAATTTGAAAGAATTGTTTTAAGATTTCCTGATACCCCATATTATTTATATACATATCTTTTTAAAAAAATTCTTTATAATGAAAAATTTGAAACTAAATCATTTTTCAGCAATTTATGCAAAATGCCTTTTTTAAGTTTTCAACTTGTTCCTCTTTTTGCTTACTATGTAAAATATAAATTACCATATTATAATGATGATAACCTCAAATTATTCTTTAGTAATTTTGCAGAGATTTTTAGAGAAGAAATGGGAAGTACAAATTTCAAGGAATATTTATCAGAGTTTAAAGAGTATAGTATTCTTTTTAATATGGATATAAAAAAAGAATTAAAAATAAAAAAAATCAGGGTATTTTTTAAAACAGAAAAATACTATGAATTAAACTGGAAATGCATTCCCCCACTAAAAAATAGTTACTTAAGTGCAAAAGATATGATGAATCTCTTTATTATTAAGTTTAGTAATGATAATCAACTCTGCGAGTATAAGAAAAAAAAATATAAAATCTCTCATATATATAAAGATGTTATCCCGGATGATTTTTATGACAGATGGTTTAAAGACGTATTATTTAGCAGGGTTTTTCTTGAGGCAACAAGATTTAAAGAAATTTGAATATCTGGAAATCTTTAAAATACTGATGTATCCAATCAACTCAAAGTTTTATAAAATATTATTAAATTAATTTTTGAGTATAAATGAAGTTTATTAAAAAGTTTATAATCGCTGAAAAAGATAAAAAAAGGATAAATAATTTTCTATAATTTTTCAATAAGATCTAGACCATCCATTTCTTTAGGAGGTGTTAAACCTATAATTTTAAGCATAGTTGGCGAGATATCAGCAAGTTTTCCTCCGTCTTTAAGCTTTATGGCATCTTTTTGTAATTCTTCTCGTTTAGAAATAATAGTTAACCAAACTGGATTTGATGTATGTGCTGTGTAAGGTTCGTGAGTTATTGGATCCTGCATCGTCTCAGCATTACCATGGTCAGAGAAAAGAAATACAACTCCATCTTTCAATAAGGCGAGTTCAACAATTTCACCAATGCATTCGTCTACAACCTTGCATGCTTTGACTGTTGCTTCAAAAACACCAGTATGTCCTACCATATCAGGATTCGCAAAATTAAGTACTATGAAATCATATCTGTTAGAATTCAAAGCTTCAATCATTTTAGTCTTAACTTCATAAGCTGACATCTCTGGCTGAAGATCATAGGTTGGGACCTTTGGTGAGTTCACCAGTATTCTTTCTTCATTTTTATAAATAATATCCTGCTGTCCATTGAAAAAAAATGTAACATGAGCGAACTTTTCAGTTTCAGCTATCCTCAACTGGACAAGGTTATTGTCAGAAATTACCTGTCCCATAAGATTTGTCATGATTTCTAGTGGATATGCAACTTCCACATGAGCTTTTTTAGCCTGTTTAATTGTATCATAGTACTCAGTAGTGGCTAAGTAAAACAAATTTTTTATATTTCTGGTTTGAAATATGTCAAAGTCAGCTTCAACTATAGCTTTTGTTATCTCTCTGGCTCTATCAAATCGATAATTGAAAAAAACAATTATATCATTATCTTCAACAGTCTTAAATCCATTTATCATTCTAGGTTTAATGAATTCATCTAGTTCACCTTTATTATAGGCATCATCTATGGCTTCATATACATCATTGAAAACAGGTGATAATGATTTTCCATAAAAAAGCAGATCATAGAATAGTTTAACCCTCTCCCATCTATTATCTCTATCCATGGCATAATATCTGCCTGTAACACTGACTATCTTTCCATAATTATTTTGGTTGATCCATGATTCCAGGAACTTAGCATAATCTTTAGCTGATTGTGGAGCAGTATCACGGCCATCGGAAAGCATGTGAATAAATATTTTATTTGAGGGAACCTTTGCATCTTTAAAGGCTTGAAGATATCCTATTAGATGTTTGGTATGAGCATGAACCCCCTGATCCTGAACGAGTCCATATAAATGTATATTTGAATTGTACTTTTTGAAATGTTCTATAGCTTCAATTATGGCTTTCAAAGATGAGAATTTATGTTCATCAATATCTTTTGAGATTCTTACAAGATTTTGATAAACTACTCTTCCGGCGCCAATATTAAGATGACCAACTTCAGATGATCCCTGATTTCCTTCAGGAAGACCAACATAAATCCCTGATGCTTCAATTAATGTGGTAGGGTAATTTTTTATATAACTCAAATGGTTTATAGGATTACATTGATAAACAGCATTATACTCTTTTCTTTCTGAATAGCCCCATCCATCTCTTATGATAAATATGTACGGTTTTTTATTCATAGTTTCTCCAGAAATTATCTTAAAGGTCTCGATACAATTTTATTTTGTATCAATGGGTTCATAGTACGGACAAAAATTAAACTGTTCAGTAGAGGAAAAATGACATTGATCATTTGCTGGAAAATGTTTGTTAAACTTTTGTTGCGCTATTTGACTTATTTTAAGCTGTAATGCCCTATTTCCCTTTTGTTTTGAACAAAGATGATTTATGCTAACCTGCTTTTTCTCTTTTTCGTGTTTCTTTAAAGTATCAGTGGTTGAATCGATAAGGTGTTTGCATCTTTCCATATTGTTACCTCTTTAAAATTAATTTGATAAAAATTTCATAAAGCAAATATTTGAAAGTAAAAAATTCTTTTTCGGTTTGTACGATTAAATTGCATAAAAAAATATTTGTATGAATTGAAAATATGACTTCTTTAAAGTTTTTCCCTATTTGAAGACCATGTCGCAAAAAATCATATTGAATATATATTACAATTATTTTTAATAATTTCAATATTTTAGGTTAATAGTCTTAATCTGCACTTTTTATTGCTGAATATTTAGATCTTCAAATAATTTATCTGTTATCATCTATCTGGCAAATAAATATTCATCTTGGAAAGAGTGAAGTGCAAAAAAATTACGCTTTTCGCTTTTTTATGTGGATAACAATTGATTTAAAATTATGCTGAGTAATAATAGCATATACGCTTGTGGTTTTATTTGTGTGTTTAAACTATATAAAGAATAACTTTTGTTAAGAACTAAATTTTCAAAAGTAAGCAAAGTATTGATATATTCTTGAATAAAATTTAGAATTTTTAGATTTTTTCATTTGTTTTTTAATTTTGTACTGTTCATGCTCCTTCTATGCTGTTTCTGATCTATTTGATATTAATTGTTAGTTATTGAAAATTTTGAGTTATATGAATTTTAAATATTTAATTAAAAAATGAAAAAAAATTTTAAAAATAATTTTTATTAAAAATATAATTTAATTAGTTATATATAATATAGTGATACAAATTTTATAAAAAAAGCTAATTTTACTAAAACAAAAATAAAACTCCTCTTAGAAATAAATTTGACAAAAAGGCTAAGTGAAAATATATATTATTAATGTTATTCAACCAATACTGAAAAACTATTTTTTTATTTATGATCTGCACCATATCATGCTACTAAAAAACAAAATTAAACTTAATAATTATTAGCTTTGCTGGCTTTTGTTCACTTTTTTATTTATTATTAATCAATAAAATAGTTGCATTTTAATAAAAACTTTATAAATTGCTTTTTGTGCTAATATATTTCTTTTTTTTGCGGAGGAGAAATGGAAAAGAAGAAACTCAAAGAATTGCAAAACAAACTTCTCGATATGAAAAATGATATTCTTGAAGATGTTGCTAGTGAAAATAAGAGGTTTGAAGAAGAAAAAGAAGTCGAAAGTTATGCTGAAGAGTATGACCTTGCAAATTCCATACTTGAAAACAATTTGCGTGAAAATCTTGAAGAAAATGACTATAAACTACTAAAACAAATTGAAAAAGCACTTAATAGAATTGATGATGGAACCTACGAAGTATGTGAAGTATGTGGAAAAGAGATAGAATTAGAGAGATTGACTATGATTCCGTATGCTACTAAGTGTGCACGATGTGCAAAGAAAAAGGAATAAAAAAATAATAATTTAAAATGTAATGGAAAATATAGATAAAGAAACAATTAATTTTTTCATTAATCAGTTATTTGAAGTTTATAAATCTTACGATAAGATCGTTCAGGGCATAAAATATGGATATTTTTTGTATGATGTTAAGCTGGAATCAATTAGCTTTAATGATGCTGGTAAAAGAGAAAATATAGAGAATTCCCTCGAAGACCTGAAAGAAAATATTGCTGGTTTGAAAAACAAATATAACCGAACCAACATTAAGATAGATTCAGGGGCTCTTAATAAGAAGGAAAGTTATCTCAATCTGGTTTCGTCTATTCGTGAGTGTAGAAAATGTGATTTATCTTTAAAAAGGATCAATATAGTTGTTGGAAACGGTCCAATCGAAACTTCAGTAATGATTATTGGAGAAGCTCCAGGAGAACAGGAGGACATACAGGGGCTCCCTTTTGTTGGTAAAGCAGGCCAATTGCTTACAAAAATTATGGAATCCAGCGGACTTGACAGGGAAAAATTCTATATTACGAACTGTGTAAAATGTAGACCCCCAAACAATAGAGTTCCAGCTCAGAATGAAATTATTTCCTGTTTTGAATTTCTCAAACAACAGATTCAGCTTATAAAACCATCTCTTATAATCTCATTAGGAGCAACTTCAACCTCATTCTTGCTTCAAAAAAAAGTATTTATGAATCAGATTCATGGTAAGATTATTGAATCTTCAGCATTATTAAAGCAAAAGTTACTCATCTATCCTGTATTTCATCCCTCATTTCTTCTTAGAGATAATACCAAAATACCTGAGGCTCAAAAAGATTTTGTAAATATTGGAGCATATATTAGAAAAAATAACCTTATATAAACGAATATATATTTGCGGTTGGAAACATTATATTGAAATAAAATATATTTTTGGTAAAAAGAGAAATTTCTTTATTATTCTGATGCTTGATTATTCCTGAAAAATTTCTTAATCAAATTCTTACTTCAATTTGTGAGGATACGTAATGCAATAATATTTATACTGAAAAGCATGTTGTCTAGAGCCTCTTCCATTTTGTGAAGAACCTTAATTTTCAATGAGGCGAAATATCTATAGATTTTTAATAAATATTTTAAGTGAAGTAAAAAAATGCTTGCAGAAATCATCTTAAACATTCCAATAAATAAAACCTTTGAATATAAAATACCCGCTTCACTAGAAAAGTCTATAAATTGCTATACAAGAGTAAAAGTTAACTTTAGAAATAAAGTTGAACTTGGTATAATATCTAAAATTTATGAGCAGCAAGAAAGGCCTTATGAACTAAAAGAAATTATAACTCTTTATGATGAGTATCCTATAATTTCAGAAAAGGAGATTGAACTTGCTAGATGGATCAGCAAAAGATATTTCACCTCTATAGGAGAAGCTCTTTTTTTATTTGTTCCAAAAGGGTTAAGAGAACAAAAAAAGCAGGAACAGATCAATAAATCTAATGAACTAATCCACGCAAATGACCTCAATGAAGAACAGGAAGGTGTTTTTCAACAAATAAAACTTGAATGGGAAAAGATAAAAAGAAGAGAACAAAGTACTAATAATTTCTTGCTTTATGGTGTTACTGGTTCTGGTAAAACTGAAATTTATTTTCAAATAATAAAACAGATGATTCAAGATGGCAAGCAAGTAGTGCTTTTGCTGCCAGAAATTGCTCTTACACCTCAGATGATGGAGTTTTTCAAAGAAAAACTTGGAGAAGAAATTGCGCTTATTCATTCCAAAATATCGAATAGTAAAAAGCTGACTTTATATAGAAAGATAATGAGAGGGGAGATAAATATAATAATAGGACCCAGGTCTGCTCTTTTTGTCCCTGCATTTAATCTGGGATGCATAATTGTTGATGAAGAACATGATGATTCTTATAAATCAGCTAAAAAACCGAGGTATGATGCCAGGTTTGTTGCTATAAAAAGAGCTTCACTTTATGGTGCATTATGTATATTTGGTTCAGCCACTCCATCAATTGAATCCTGGTATTCGGCTTCAAAAGGGGAACTTAAGCTTTTAAGATTGGAAAAAAGATTTAACAATCTTCCTCTTCCAACGGTAGAGCTTGTCAATCTTACAAGTGCAGAAAAATATCAGGATTTTTATATTTCAAAAAGGATAATAGAAGCCATAAGTGAGAGATTGGAGAGAAAACAAAAAGTTATTATATTTTTAAATCGAAGAGGATTTAATTCATTCATCCAATGTAGAGATTGTGGGCTTGTGCTATACTGTGATTCCTGTTCGATACCTTTAACATATCATAATGCAAACCATAAACTACATTGTCATTATTGCGGCATAGAAAAAGAAATGGTTACGGAATGTCCTGACTGTCATAGTAAAAACTTAAAGTATCTCGGTCTTGGAACCGAAAAAGTTGAACAAATAATTCAAAATTATTTTCAAAATTATAAAATAGCAAGGTTTGATGCTGATTCAGTTAAAGAAAGCAATTATGATGAAATCTTAAATAACTTTAAAAATGGAGACACAGATATACTTATAGGCACTCAGATGATCACAAAGGGGCATCATTTTCCCGATGTTAATCTTGTTTGCGTTATTAATGCCGATATTTTACTGAATATGCCAGATTTTAGAGCAAATGAAAAAACATTTCAAACACTTGTTCAGGTTTCTGGTAGAGCTGGAAGAACCTATGAAATAGGACATGTTATAATACAAACTTTAAGGCCTACACACTACGCAATCGAATGTGTGGTAAATCAAGATTATGAATCTTTTATTGATAAGGAACTAAAGGTAAGAAAAAGTCTAAATTACCCTCCATTTGTGCGAATGCTAAGAATATTGATAAAGGGAAAAGAAGAGCAAAGAGCTCTGGTTGCCAGTAAAAAACTTCTCTTTTCAATACAGCAATTTATTTTGCAGATGAATTTAAAAGGTAAAGTCATAATTTTAGGACCTTCTAAAGCACCTATTGAGAAGATAGAATCCAGTTATCGTTATCATATAATATTAAAATCGCATAATCGGGGTGTTTTAATCGATATTGGAAATTACCTTAATGACAATTATAAGGTGGATTCTCATCTTAACATCGAGTTTGACATAGATCCTGTATCTTTATTGTGATCTTAAAAAAATGGCAAGCACAATTATTTAAGTTGTATTTGATTTAAAATCTAACATTGCGTTTGATATGTTGCTCTTTTATTCTATTTTATTCTATATAGAATAAGCATAATATGATATTTAAGAATTTAAAGAAGCAAAGATGAGAAAAAAACCTGTAGATATTATTTCTAATCTTTTTTATTATATCTTAATATTACTTTATTCATTTTTGTTTACTGTTCTTTCCCCTATTATTTTTTTTGTATTTATTTTTTTAAAAAATATGAGAAAAAAGGTACTATTTCGCTTTTTTCCGTTTTATAAGAAAAAAAGAATTGATCATAATGAAAAAGATGAAAGGAACAAAAATAAGATTTTAGTCCATGTTTCCAGTGCTGGAGAAGCATCACTTGCATACAACCTTTTTAAAAACTTTGTAGATTACTCATTTTTTAACGATGCAGCATATTTATTGTTGCGACAGAAAAAAGTTGAATCTTATCCTCTTCCTTTTGAATCATTAATTTCTCTAACAATATTTTTTGTATCAAAGAAATATGAGACAGTAATTCTCGTTGAGCAGGAAATCTGGCCTCTTTTTATAACTTTTGCCAGGATTTTCAAAATAAAATTAATTATGATAAACTGCAATATGTATGATAGAAGTTTTGATAGTCAAATCAAATTAAGATTTATCTATAAAAAATTGTTTGGTTATTTTGATAAAATTTATGCAAGATCTGATATAGATAAAAAGAGACTCTTGAGTATAAATAAGTATCTTAATGTTGAAGTTACAGAAAACCTTAAAATACTTTCATCTTTCATAAGCTCAAAAATTATTCAATTAAATTTCGATAAATTTTCATTGCGATACAATATAAAAGATTCTATTGAGTTTAAAAATCCTGATAATTCATCAATATTGAATAAAAGAAATTTAGTATTAATATTTGCCTCAATCCATTCTGAAGAATTTGACATATTGGTTGATAGCATGGAAATTCTTCAAAATAATTTAAAAAAAAAGCTTATTATATTTTTTGTACCAAGATATCTTCAAAATATCAATATATTAAAGAAAAAGTTAAGTGAGAAGAATTTCAAGTTTATTACCTTGAGCGAAATGGAAAATAAGAAGAGTTTTAAGAAAAATACCAATGATTATATTTATGATCTTATTTTAAACATCTCCAGTAGTGAAGATAATACGATAGGCACAGTTTTAATCGATAGATTTGGTTTGCTATCAGAACTCTTTAAATATGGAGATATAAGTATAGTAGGAGGTACATTTAACAATAAAGGTGGACAAAATTTTATTGAACCACTTATATATGGTGTCCCGGCTGTAATTGGACCTTCATATGATAATTTTTCTGATCTAGCTGCTTATTTTCAAGATGATGAACTTTTTAAGATTGATAAAAAATCAACTGATTTTTTATATGCTCAGGATATAGCATCAACAATTTCTCTTATAGATAAAAATATTGACAATATAAAACAAAAACTGAAATTAAGAGTTATACAACTTTTAAAAATAGCCGAAAAACAAGTAAAGATGATTGAAAAATTGTATATAAATTTTTAAATATATCAAATTATTGCTTTTAAGGCGTTGTTTGTTTTTTTTAAAGCATTTTTATATGATTAGCGTTTAGTATTAACAACCAGGTGAGAAGTGGAATATGATTAATAAAAAATTATTACAACTGCCAATTTTAATATTGTGTGTGTTATTTCTATTGATAAATAATAACTTGATTGCATATTCGCAGGAAAAATCGGGTCTTGCAGAATTAATAGATCCTGTTTTTTCTGGAAAAAAATTTTCTTCAAGTTTATCTTATAATCCGGATGAAAATAGCTGTATAACATCTGATTATCCTATTTTAAGCGTGCTCCTATTGGAAAATATAATAAATGGGAGAAAGACTATTGTCTATGTTATAGATAATACCTATCAGTATAAGTATAAAGATTCAATTATAGCCATTTCAAATAGGGCTCTTAGTGAACTTGGTAATTCTGGTGAAAAGCAAGTGCCAGTAAAAATATCTTTACTTAAAATGGGTTCTGGTAAAGTCGAAACTCCTTCTACTACTCAAAACATTGATTCCACTGGAACTCAAAATTCCACCACCACACAAACTGGACAAAGTACACCTGCAAGTGCTGGTGAAAATCAAACAAGTATAAATACAGGTTCTGAAAGTAATTTATCAAGCACAAGTAGCATTCAAATTATTACGGGTGGTCAAAATACAGCAAAAAATTATTATTATATCCAGGTTGGAGCATTTAAAGATAAGAATAATGCTTTGCAGCTTGCTTCAAAGTTAAAATCTCTTGGTTATAAGGTTTTTATTTATTACAATAATCTTTACAAGGTTCTTATAGGTCCTTACAATACTTATGAAGAAGCTCTGGAGATTAAGAAGTTACTGAGTTCGATTATACAAAAAGATCAACCTTTTATTTTTTCTTCATCAGTATTGCTAAATCCCTGATTAACTTGCAAGGTTAATTTATCAATTTATAAATTGGGACATAACGTGAAAAGAATTTTAGTAATATCAGATATTCATTATCCAACAAGAATAAAAAATATAGAGTCACTTCTTATGCTTCTGAGTAAATTAAAGAGTATAGATGCAATAATCGGTTGTGGAGATTATGTTTGTGATGAGATAGTTCAAATTTTAAGATCTGAATACAAAGAGTCATATTTAGTAATTGGTAATATGGATCAATTATGTGAGAATCTCCCGATAAATATAAATATTGAAATTGAAAATTTTAAAATAGGTATAACTCATGGAGCAGGAGCTCCTTTTGGAATTAAAAAAAGAATATTGTCAGAATTTATAGAAAAGCCTGATATAATTTTTTTTGGACATACCCATGAACAGGAATTTTCAAAATTAAATAATGTTACTTTCATAAATCCAGGAGCTTTTTGTAGTAAACAATATTGCATTGTTGAATTTGAAAATGACTTTTTTAATTATGAAATGTTAAGCTTATAATAATGGATAAATTCTGTTTTATTAATTTTTCTATTTATATTTTTAATGATACTCTAACATTCCCAATCTAAATTTGGTGAAAAATATATTTATAAAAACATATTTATAAATAAAATTTAGATCACAAAGCACAGGAAAAATAAATAGTGAAAAAAATAGTTCTTATAAATAAAAGAATCTTTAAAAAATTATACAAATAGATAAATAAAAACAGAGATTATTTTAATAAATCTAAAATTGCATTTGTAGCATAAGGTTTGATTGAATTTGGTAAAGATTCAATAATATTTCTGGAGATATTTTTTACATCTTTTTCGGATGCTGCGACAACTGAGTTGGAATTCGATTGAAGAATTTCAGTGACATTTGTTCGAATCTTTTCAATGGTGTCATTATACGATGATATTATTGAAGAAAGAGAATTCTTACTTTTAAATATCTCACTTTTTTCTTCATCGTTGAAAAGAGGTAACCCATTGTAAGTAGCATTTTCTAAAACTGAAGGATCATTGGTACTCGAAAATAAAGATAGAGAAGATATTTTCATCTGCATTTGAGAAATAAACTCTTGTAAAGAGAAAGTTGAACGGTATGATGCCTGTTTAATAAAAATAGAACTCTGTTCACTGGTTTCTTGAGTTTTTATTTCCCTAGGAGTAACCTTTTCAGCATGAGAAGTATGAATAGATTCAACAATCTGTGAGTTAATAGACTGATTCTGGTTAACCTTCATATAAACCTCCCTGTATGTATTAATTATATTTTCTTTTTCTTATTTGTCAAGAGCTGATATCTATCTTGCTTCTTTTTAAAATGAGTGTAAATTCTATATGAATAACAGTTAATAACAGATCATTTTTTGATCTTTTTGAGAAAGACTTAACATGTTATTTATATTTTGAATGTTAATTTTTAAGATTATTTTAAAATTTAAATGGCTAAACATTTATAAATGTTATTTTAAAAAAGATAATTGATAAATAAGATAAAACTTGACTTGCAGATGAAAACCAAAATTTTTAAAATTTTACTTCTTTTTTATTTTTTCTTATTAATTTTCTATTTAATCTTTCCACCAAAAATTTTTGCACAATTTTTCCCAGAAGAAATTTTAAATATCTCTTTTTTAAATCAAAAATATCCATTTTTTTATGAAAAAAATGAGTTTTTGAAAGTATCGGAATCAAATCGAGAATTTAAATGGGAATATTTTGAGGGAATAGAACATGATATAATTGATAGATATATTAAGCCTATAAATGCTAAAGTTATTTTAACTTCATATGAACCTTCAAAAAATTATGATATAGTACTGGGTTCTGTAATAAAATCGAAAACTCAAGAAAAATTATTTTCATCATATACATTCTGTCAATATTTTTCAGATGATTTAATTGTCTATACTAATGATAAAAATTGCAGCGATATTGAATGTCTAAAGACTGCAGAGCAGGAAACCATTGGTATTCTTATGTATTCTTATTCATATTATCTTTTGAAAGAGATTCTTCCAAAAACGAGAGTTTATGCTTATCAACAAGATCTTATCAACGATTTTATAGCGAAAAAATTAAAGTTTATTATTGTTGATAAATTTTTCTTCAGTCTTCCAGAGGATGAAGCTGAGAATTTAAATTTACTTGGAGTCTTATACTCTGAAAAGTTAGGTATTTTGATAGATAAAAACAAAATTCATCTTATTAAAAATATTGAAAAAATAATTGATAGCTATTCATTTGAGGAGATTAAAAAATGGTTCAAATAGGTGTAGTTGGTGTTGGCCATATGGGTGAATACCATGTCAATGTCATAAAGATGCTTGAATCAAATGGATTTGTCAAATTTACCGGCATCTATGATATAAATGAATCCAGGATGAAATATGTTAGTGAAAAGTACAATGTCCCTGCATTTGATTCACTTAACAGTCTGCTTAAAAAAGTGGATTGTGTTACCTGTGCTGTCAACACAGATCAACACTATTTAGTTGCAAAAGAAGTATTGAATGCAAATGTTCACCTTCTTATAGAAAAACCCTTTACTTTATTGTATAGAGAAGCTGAAGAATTAGTTGAAATTGCTAGCAAAAAGAAGTTAATGCTTCAAGTAGGACATGTTGAAAGATTTAATGGGGTAATTCAAGAGCTTAAGAAAAAATATCTAAAAAAAACAGTATATATTGAAGCCGTCAGGATGAACCCATTTGGGAAAAAAACAAGGGACACCGGTGTAATTCTTGATTTGATGGTGCATGACATCGATATAGTTTTAAACTATTTTGAAGAAGAGATTTCTGATATATCATCCTATGCAAAAAAGATATATACAGACTTTGATGATTTTGCTATTGCAAATATTCTTTTTTCGTCAGGTTTAGTAGCATCTTTTAAATGCTCAAGAGCTTCATATATTAAAACTCGTACCCTTGCCATAGCTCAAGAATCTAACTATATTTTTATGAATTATGATACAAAGGAAATAGAAGTATATAAAGATACAAATTCTCACTTTGAAGTGGATCAAAGAGAACTTATTTACTATCGAGGGGGGTTTGTTGAAAGGATCACAGTTCATGAAGAAAATGCTTTGAAAGATGAGATCTTGCATTTTATAAATACTGTAAATGGTAGAGAAAAGCAAAATTTTAGCAACGAAAATGATCTTCTCGTTTTAAAAACAGCTTTGAAAATCGTTAAAACAGCTTCAAAGAATTGTGATATCCCATATGAAGGTGATATTTAAACGCTTATAAAAAATTTATGTCTTTCAGTAAAGCATAAAATCTGGAAACTGCTTGCATAAAAAAAGTGAGGAGTCATTTATTATTAAAATATAACAAAAAAAAGTTCTATATTTGACAATTAAAACTAAAAAGAGATATGAGCTATTTTTACTTATAAACATCGGGGGAAATATGAATATAGGTGTTATAGGTGCAACTGGATTAACTGGTAAGAAACTAGTAGAGATTTTAGAACCAGAAGATATTGATATTGAAAACCTTTATTTATTTGCATCATCTCGTTCAGCAGGAGAAAAGATATATTTTCGGGGAGAAGAATTTGCTATAGAAGAACTAACGGAAGAATCTTTGCTTTCTAAAGCTATAGATGTTGTATTTATAGCTTCGGGGAATGATATTGCTAAAAAATATGCTCCACTTCTTTCAGAAAAAGGTTGCTACGTTTTAGACAAATCTTCTGCATTTCGATTGGAAGATAATGTTCCACTTATAGTTCCCGAGATAAACTTTGATATTTTAAAAAGGGAAGATCGAATAATTGCAAATCCAAACTGTACAACTATCCCTATTGCTATTGCTATCTCTGCATTATTAAAAGAATTTGATGTAAAGAAAATCTTTGCTGCTACATATCAATCAGTATCAGGGGCTGGAAAAGAAGCTCTTATTGATTACGACAGTGAAATAAATGACATTGCATCTGGTAGAAATCCCATATCATCATATTTTGATTTCCCTATAGTGGGAAACCTGATACCTCAAATTGATGATTTTTATTATGAGGGTGATTTTTCTAATTTTACTAGAGAAGAGGTAAAATTGGTACTTGAATTAAAAAAAATACTAAAAAATAAAGATATTTTTATCGATACAATTAATATAAGAGTTCCAGTTCGAATTTGTCATAGTTCAGCTGTTTTTGTTGAAACTGAACAAAAATGCGAAATTGAAAAGATTGTTGATTGTTTTAAATCTTCTTCAGACATAACAATTCTTGATGATCCTGTAAATAAGTTATATCCGATGCCTTATTATCTTGAAAATACAGATGGAACTTATATTGGACGCATAAAACAAGCACCAGGAAGCGACAGAAACTTTTCATTCTGGGTGGTCGCTGACAATCTACGCAGGGGAGCATCATACAATGCTATGGTAATCTTGAAAAAGTTAATAAAAAGAGGATGGATAGAGAAGAGAATCTAACATTTTTTTTTATAATCCAAAAAGTTTATTTTCTCAATTTATTTTAGGTAAGACTTGAAATCAAAATATTTAAAACTTATTCTATTTATTTGGGAGACTCAAAAGGCCTTTATTTAAATTAGCAATTGAGATCTTTGAAAATTTAAAGTAAAATTGGTTGGATAGATTTTAATATTTCGAAAATTTAAAAATCAATATTAATTAAAATAATTGAAATAGTAGAAATATTATCGCAAATATTATTTTAAATACGTTGAAAAGTTAGAAAGAGATATTATCATTGATAATATAAAATTAATAAATTACTTAAAAGGCAAATTATGATTACTAAATTGGAAGAATTATGCAAACAGGCTCAAAATTCTGGTAAAAAGGCAATAATAGCTGGATCAAATGATACTCATGTTCTGGAAGCTGTAAAAGACGCAAAACAACTGAACATAATAGAGCCTATTTTTATTGGTGATCGGAAAAAAACAGAACAATGTGCATCAACTGTTAATTTTAATATTTCAAATTTTGAGATAATCGATTGCCAGTCTGAAAGTCAAATTGCTCAAAAAGCTGTTGAACTTATGCATCAAGATAAAGCTGATATTCTTATAAAGGGACTCATAAATACGGCGGTTATTCTAAAATGGGTATTGAATAAAGATTATAATCTTAATACCGGCAATTTGCTTTCACATGTTGCACTTATGGAGATTCCTTCATATCATAAGTTGATTTTTATCTCTGATGTTGCGTTAAATATTGCACCAGATCTTGAGCAGAAAGCTTCAATAGTATTAAATTCAATAATTCTTGCAAATAAACTTGGTTATGAAAAACCGAAAGTAGCTTTGATTTCATCAAACGAGAAGGTCAGCTTAAAACTTGAATCATCTGTTGATGCTGCTATTCTGGCAAAGATGGGGGATAGAGGTGTCTTTGGTCCATGTATTATTGATGGCCCCTTAGCCCTTGATATTGCTATATCTAAAGAAGCTCTGGATCAAAAGGGAATAAAATCGCAGGTAAATGGTGATGCAGATATTTTAATAGTTCCTCATATAGATGCTGGAAATGTTTTATATAAATCTTTAATACATTTTGCCAGTGCTGAAACTGCAGGTGTCATTGTTGGAAGTAGAAAACCAGTGGTTGTGACTTCAAGAGCAGATTCAGCTAAATCTAAACTATATTCTATCGCACTTTCTTCATTACTGTAGAACCTATATTTTTTGATTTGGGAAGCCAATGGAGGCGCAGGATGAAAAAAAAATTGTTTATTAGTATCATATTTATAATTTTGGTTTGTATTAGTGGATGTAAAACAGCACAGCAAAATACCACCGAAGGCACACCAACCACTACTACAGAAAATACAAATCAAGAACAGCAACAGGTTGAAAAACAAGATGAAATTCTGAAGCAAAAACAATATGAAGGTATTACATATGAAAATATTCCAGCAAGTCTTGATCTAAAGACTATGACAGAGGCTTTGACCTCCTTTTTTGCTGAATATGAAAAAACTGTACTTTCAAAGGATTTTGACAAATGGTTGACTATGATCTCCGAGAAATATAAACAGAAATACAATGATCCAAAATCACTTGAAAAATTAAAGCTTAATATTTATGGGATATACAATATAAAAGATTATTTTTTTAATGTTGTTTACCAATCTCGCATTCAGTTGAATGCAGGAAAGCCACTTGAAATTTTTCAGGTAACTTTTGTCGATTCTACTTTGACTAAAGCCATTGTGCAGGTCAAATTTGAAGATAAAATACTAACATATTTTTTTGTTTATGAAAATGGAGGGTGGAAAATTGGTGTTCCTGAAGACTTTGAGCAGTAGTTTTTTATAGACTATGTGA
Organism: Exilispira sp.; assembly: GCA_012517545.1. Taxonomy (GTDB): domain Bacteria; phylum Spirochaetota; class JAAYUW01; order JAAYUW01; family JAAYUW01; genus Exilispira. The sequence continues at coordinate 3,891 of JAAYUW010000117.1, read as the reverse complement.
GATTTTAAATAATTTTTTATTGCAAATAAAATTTTTAAAAAAAAGTATTTTAGCAGTAATTTTTAAAATAATAATAGAAAATTCGTTACGATTTCCGATAAATGATAATGATGGAGGAATTCATGAGAAAGAGCTTCTTTATATTTTTATTGTGTATGATGTTTTTATCAATTCCTATATTTGCACAGACTACGACAGATAATCCCTATCAAGCTCAACAACCAGAGCAAATAACACTTGAAGAGCTTTTTTTAGGGCTTCAGAATATACCTATTGAGTACTTTGAAGAGATGATACTTGCCGCCAATAATCATGATGCTCTTATGATGATAGTTACGATTCTTGGACAAAATAATGATGAAGAATCTATAAAACTTTTACTAAGACTTATAGATCCAAATTATGTTCAAATGGTTAATGGTGTTCCAATAAATGATTGGTGGGATGTTAAAGTGGAAGCAATAATTGCTTTGGGCAATATGAAAGCCACTGAAGCAGTTCCGACACTTATAAAGATTTTGCAAACCTCAAACGATCCCATTGTTAAGGCTTATGCTGCTATGTCACTTGGAAAGATAGGAGACAAATCTGCTGTTGATCCTATCCTTATAGAGCTTAGCATAGTAATGAGCTCATACAAATCAGAGAATCTTCCTTTATTGTATGGTCTTGTTGTGGCTCTTGGAGATCTAGGTGATCCTAAAGCCATCCCTGTTCTTTTACAGATTTCACAGGGACCATACCCTGCATTTATAAGGCAGGTAGCTGTTGCGTCACTTAAAAAAGTTAGTACATCCAAGTAATCTGCAAGAGTAAAAATTTTGGCATTGATTTAGTACAACTATGATTAATAAATTTTATGATTTATTGGTTGAAATATAAAGAGCTCTTAAAATATAGATTAAAAGAAAGGATGAAAAACTAAAAGACATCCTCTTTGTTAATAGGATCACCTTTGTTTATATCTTTTTTTGCTTTTTTACTTGTTATTTGAAAATATAACTTTGCATCATTGCTGCCAAGATTTGGTCTTTGAGTTGTGATACAATTTTTATTTATAAGATTATCTTTTTTTATATTATCTTTTGAATAAATACCTTTTCTGGCATATGTAAGCTCTTTAACTTCTTTTTCAGATAAAGAACCTTTCGGATTTCCCCTGACTTTTTCAAAGTTTTTTAAAAAATATGATATCTCCTTAAAATCTTCTGGTTCCATTGAGATAGCATTATCAGCTTCCTTTAGCTCTCTGGAATCCGTAAAATGTTTCTCAATGATCTTACTACCAAAATATAAAGATAAAATTGAAGTTGAGGGGGTTAAGCTGTGATCAGAAAAACCACTAACCACATTAAATATTTTTGAAAGATATTTTATTCGACTAAGATTTAAATAATCACTTACTATAGGATATTCAACAATACAATGTAAGAGATAGCAGATCGCATCGTTATGAAAAAATGAAAGTGCTCTTTTTATTTCATTTGTAGTTGAAAGACCGCATGAAATGATAACAGGAAGATTCAAGTTTTTATTGTAAAGAGCAAGAGATTCCAGCATGGGATAATCAGTTATTTCACCTGATGCAACTTTTATAAAGGAAAAAGTTTTTGAATTTATTAGAGAATCAGTTTTAAAAAAATCATCAACATCTTCGAAAGAGAAAAATGATGTTCCCCAGGGAAAGTTGTTTCTATCATTAAATTTAACAAGATCAATAAAATCGGACTTGTTAAGCTGCAATTTTTCAAGTGTCTGGATAACATGGCTGTCAGAGCTTCCCAGAACCATATCGTAGTATGGTTCATTTATCAGAAAAGATGGGTTAAAGTACTGATATTTCACTAAATCAGCACCATTTTCAAATGCAAGAGTTGTTAGATTTTCAGCCCTTTTAAGTGAACCACAATGATTTAAACCAATTTCTGCAATTAAGCATGGAGTCTTGATATTTCTAACTTCTTTTTTTTTCATCTCACTTCATCTCATATGTTAAATATTATTTTCAGGAGTATCATGTTCAAGGTTTTCAGATCCGAAGTTTAAAGTATTTTCTTCAATATTGTTTATATTTAGAGAATCATTGAGTCCATTTCCATTTTCTATAGGATTTTCTTCACTTTTATTTTCCACAATTTTTTGAATTTTATCGATGAGAAAAGCATCCCTCGTTTCTATACTATCTGTTGAAAAATCTGAAAGTCTAAAGAGCGGATAAAGTTCTTTATTTGTATCCAGATAATAGTACTGGTCCTCATCTTTTTCTCTAATTATTGTATGACTTTTTTCTCCTATTTTATATGGGATTAAATAATATGTCTCTCGACAGGTACATCTTACATAGGTGTACTTTGAAGAGTCCTGTTCATAGATTGCTTTGTATAATTTTTCAATGCAGCAATTTCGATAAGCCACTCTTTTCTCCTTATTCCTTACTACAGAATAAAGGAAAAGAGGAAAAAAGCAAGAATAAAAAACTTGAAAATTTTATTAAATGCGATAAATGTCAATTAGATAGTTTTATTAATTTTTTATTTTTTTTTTATATTATTTCAAACTATAAGGAGTTTCATATGCCAGCAGTTGTAAACACTTCTAAATGCACTGGGTGCGGATCATGTGTCGATATTTGTCCTGTAGGTTGTATTTCTCTTGTAGATAACAAAGCAGTCGTCGATAAAGATGCTTGCATAGATTGTGGTGCCTGCACTTCTGAATGTTCTTCTGAAGCCATTACTCTATAATAATAGCTTTGTAATAATCCAAATTTAGCTTTTTTAAAAAAAGAGGGAGTTTTTCCCTCTTTTTTTATAAATATCTCTTCTTATTAAAATAATGAAATCTTCGTATTCTTTGTGTTTTTCAGGTTCTTACCCATCACATAAGTAAGCTAAATAAGTGAAAACAATAAATTCTAAATCATCTTTCCTTCAACTGTTTTTTGTATCAAATCAAGCTTTGGGATTAATTGATTTTCTATTTCTTGAAGATATTTAATCTTATCTTGTTTGAAGTTGTGATCTGATATGCTTTTAAGATTAATTAGAACGTTATATTTGGCACCATAAAAAGAAGCATAGAGATTTAGACATCCGACCCCAACATCTGAAATAGCGTTTATATTACCTATTTGTGCAGTTCTCATAAGAAGATCAACTGTTTTAAGCGTCAAGTTGGCTGTAGTTAAAGGGATCTGGCAGGCATTCTTTGTTGCTTCTTCAATTGCAACAGGATCTTTTGTCTTTAGAGCTGCCATAAGCTGGTTAAAGGATTCGGTATCTTTATCTATTAGATTAAGAAATTCCGTTCTAATACTATTTAAATCAAATGCTATCTTCTCGATTTCATCACTAAAATTTTCATAACCCTTTTTCTTGAAGGTAAGATTCCCGACCATACAGCCTAAAGAAGCAGCTATACTTCCATTTAAGGCTGAAACCGAACCACCTCCTGGTGCCGGTGATTTTGAAGCCAGTTCATCTAAAAATTCAGTTAATCTTAAGTCTATAAGTCTTCCACTCTTCTTTATTTTGTATTCAATTATTTTTTCATCAGGATTAAATGGTTGAACATCTGAAAGACCAAGTGAATATATGGCTATATCGATTACTTCTCTTTCACTGACAGCACGACTAAGACCCTGTTTTTTAATATAGTGAAGTCCGGCTTCTTTTATGGCTTGAAGTGGTACAAGTCCAACGATCTCTGAACCTGTTATTCGAACACCAATCTTTTCAGCTTCTTTAGCTGCTTCATCAAAAACATGTTGCATATTGGTAACATGAAAATTTGTAAGATTTATTGATATTTGAGCTCTCTTATAATCTTCAACATACCATCCTATCGCTTTGCATTCTTTGAATTTTCCAGGAATAACGGTTTGAGTTCCAT